>JAEWYD010000412.1 GCA_023462275.1 Actinomycetes bacterium | reverse complement strand
CCCCCGGCGTCCGCCGCGCTCCTGCAGCAGCTCGGGCAGCCGCGCGCGGCGACCGGGTTCGCCCTCACGCTGGAGCTGCGGGAGCCGCACGCCGTGCGCCGGGAGCTCGACGTCGCCGCCCCCGTCGACGTCGTGTGGCGCCTCCTCGTGGCGACGGACACGCCGGTCGCGCACGCGTTCGACCCGCAGGCCCGCCGGTTCACGGTGCCGGGGACGCCCGTGGAGCGCGCCGGCGCCCTGATGGCGACGACGTCGCGGCACCGCGACGGCTCGGTGGTCGTGTCGCTCGACGAGATCGTCGACATGGTGGCGCCGACCGATCTCACGGTCGCCTCGTTCGCGTCCGCGGCGCCGCGGGCCCTGATGATCCACCTGACCCCGCACGAGGGCGGCTGCCGGGTCGAGGCCGAGATGGCGCACGACCGGTGCTCGGCCGCGGAGCAGACGTGCGCGGCCCGCGCCGGCGGGCGGCTGGAGCACTACCTCGAGCGGATCCGCCGGCACGCGGTCGGTGAGCCGGACCTCGTCGCCCCGCGCTGACCCCCCGCGGGGCAGCCGTGCCTAGGCCGGCTCGACCGAGAGCTCGACGGGCTCGACGGCCTCGACGGGCTCGACGGCGCGGACGCCGGCCAGCACGTGCGCGACGCCGGCCGCCACCGCCGCGGGCGCGCGCAGGATCCGGTAGTGCCCGAGGCCCTCGGTGGTGACGAGCGCGGCCCCGGGCCACGTCGTCGCGACGGCCTCCCCGACGTCGTGGGGCGCCTCGCGGTCATCCCGGTCGTGGACGACGAGGGTGGGCGGCAGGGCGGCTTCGGCGCCGATCGTCAGGAGGTCGAAGTCGTCCATCGAGCGCTCTGTGATCTCCTCCAGGGCGCGGCGCAGGGCGGCGGTCGTGCGCGCGTTCAGCCGCAGCGTGCGCGAGAACTGCACCACCAGGTCGCCGAAGGCCGGGTTGGGCGAGAGCAGCACGAGCCGGTCGGTCGCCAGCCCGTCCTGGATCGCGCGTGCCGCCACCGTGGTGCCGAGGGAGTGTGCGACGACGCCGGCCGCCCGGCCGTGCGCGCGGGCGGTCACCTCCAGCGCGGCGATCATCTCCATGACGGTGCCGCGCCGCGGGCCGAGCATCCCGACGTCGGCGTCGCCGTGCCCCGGGGCGTCGAAGGCCACGGGCCGCAGCCCCGCGTCCACGAGCGGCTGCACGAAGGCCCCGAGGTGCCCGCGCCAGCCACCCCAGCCGTGCACCAGGTACACGGGCGGGGCGTCGGGCGACCCCCAGCTCTCGACGGCGATCGTGCGCCCGCCGGGGATGGTCAGGCGCTCGAGGCGACCCGGTGCCGGGCGGTGGTCGTGCCGGTGGCCGGCGCCGGACGGCAGCGTGCACCAGACGTCGACGGCCCGGCGCTCGGCCGCGTCGGGGGCCACCCGCTCGAGGACGGCGAACGTCCCGCGCAGCCAGGCGAGGCCCAGGGCAGCGACGGCGCGGCGCCGGGTGCGGTCGAGGCGGCGGCGCCACCCGACGGGGCGCGTGGGTGCGGTCATCGGTCCTCCTGGGGACGGTCGGTGCCGGCGGGGCGGGCTGCGGCCAGCAGGGCCTCGACGGCGGCGCGCGCACGCTCCTCGGCCCGCGGGTCGTCGAGCAGGCGGTACGCGTGGTAGAAGCCGAGCATCACGGCGTAGAGGTCGAAGGCGAGCTGCCGGCCGTCGACGTCGGACCGGAAGTGCCCCTCCCGGACGCCGCCGGCGACGATCCGGGCGATCGAGTCGTCGAGCTGCTCGTGCAGCTCCCGGAGGCGGTCGCGCACGACGCCGGGCTGCTCGTCGAGCTCGGCGCTCGCCTTGACGATGACGCAGCCACCCGGCCGGCGGGCCCGGCCGCAGGCCAGCCAGAGGTCGACCAGCGCGTGGACCCGCGGCTCGCCGCGGGGCGTGGCGAGGGCGGGCTCGACGACGGTGGCCGCGAACTCCGCCGCCGCGGCGTCGAGCGTGGCGACCTGCAGGGCCTCCTTCGAGCCGAAGTGCGCGTACATCCCGCTCTTCGACATCCCGGCGGCCGTGGCGAGGTCGCCGATGGTCAGGCCGGCCAGGCCCACCCGGCACGCGTGCGCGACGGCGAGCTGCAGGATCGCGTCGCGCGTGCGGGCGCCCTTGTCGGTGCGGGCGCTGGGCGGGGAGGTCACCGGGTGAAAATAGCACGATCGTTCGTGCTGGTCTACGGTGCTCCGCGCGCGCTCCGCGCCCGCCGCGCGACGGGTAGCGTGCCGCCAGGGGCACGCCCACCGGGCGGCCCGCCAAGGCGCGCCGCGCCGACGGACGACGAACGGGGACGGGTGGGACCACAGCACTCCGGCCGCCCCCTGCGCGCGCTGGCCGCCGTCGTCGCCGTCGCGGCCGCCACGGCCGGGCTCGTCGCCGCCGGCTCCGGCTCTGACGGGACGCCCGGCGCCGAGGTGACAGTCAGCTACACGCTCGACGACGGGGCCAGCTGGCAGGACGAGGAGCTCGACCTGCCCCAGGTGACGTGCACGCGGGAGGGCGGCGAGCTCCGATACCACGCCACCGGCGCGGGTCCCGGCGAGCTGACCGGGACCGTCACCGCCGAGCCGCGCACCGGCGTCGTGCTCGTCACCCTCCCCGACGGGCGGCGCTTCCGCGCCGACGACCCGTACGCCGCGAACACGGACGGCTTCGCCTTCGTCTTCGTCGTCGGGGAGGTCCTGGGGCCGGGCACCGACCCCGACGGGCCCGTGCTCACGACGCGCGCAAAGGGCGCCGCGACGCTGCTGTGCCCGTAGGACCGCTCCGCCGTCGCAAACCTTTCGCCATGCGCACGTCTCGCTCCAGCGCAGGCCCGGCGTCGCGCTACAGCAGCACCGTGCCGCACTACAGCAGCACCGTGCCGGCCACGACCGTGACGGCGTCGCCGCCCACCCAGACGTCGTCCCCGACGCGGGCGACGTGCACCCGTCCAGCCCGCTGCAGCACCGTCCCCTGCGAGGCGACATAGCGCTCGGGCAGCACGCCCGCGGGGATCAGCCACTGCCCGAGGCCGGCGTTCAGGGAGCCCGTGACCGGGTCCTCCACGATGCCCAGGTCGGGGACGAACGCCCGCACCTCGACGTCGGCGCCCACCCGCGCCCGGCCGGCGTCGTCGTACCGCCCCACGACGCCGAGCTTGAGGTCACCGATCGACGCCGGGTCGCCGCGCAGGCCGAGCACGACCTCGGCGTCGCGCAGCAGGACGCCGATCCAGCCCGGCCCGTTGTCGACCCAGGCCGCGTCCAGCACCTCTTCGCCCGGCAGCCCCAGGGCCGCGGCCACGTGGGCCCGGGTGGCGTCGTCCACGGGACCCGAGCGCAGCAGCGCGGGGGCCGCGAAGGCGAGGCGGCCGCCGGCGTCGGCGTCGCGGCGCAGGCGCACCAGGCCCACGCCGCACTCCTGCACGACGACGTCGGGTGAGCGCGGCACACCGCCGGCCTCGAGCCACGCGTGCGCGCTGCCGATCGTCGGGTGCCCGGCGAAGGGCAGCTCGCCGCTCGTGGTGAAGATGCGCACCCGGTAGTCGGCGGTCGGGTCGGTCGGCGGGAGGACGAACGTCGTCTCCGAGAGGTTCGTCCAGCGGGCGAAGGCGGCCATCTCGGCGTCGGACAGCCCGTCGGGCTCCAGGACGACGGCGAGCGGGTTGCCTCGGCACGGCTCGGCGGTGAAGACGTCGACCTGGGCGAACGAGCGCTGACGCATACGGGTCCCTCCTGGGGGCTGCGGCGGATCGATGGCGGGCCGGGGACGGCCAGTGGTCATCGTCGTCCCGCCGGGCCGGGCCGTCGTGGCATTTCCCGCCCCGTGGGTGAAACGCAGCCGGTGCGCGCCGGCGCGGACCGTGGAAGGTTTGCGTCCGAGGGCATCCGCGGTGTCGAATCACCGCGGGTCGAATCGATACGGCCCACCGAGCAACCCAGGGAAGGCAGCACACGCCATGCAGCAGCGACGCATCGGGGATCGCTCCGTCAGCGCCATCGGACTCGGCGGCATGCCGATGTCCATCGAGGGCCGCCCGGACGAGGCGCGGTCCATCCGCACGATCCACGCGGCGCTCGACGCCGGTGTCACGATCATCGACACCGCCGACGCCTACCACCTGGACCCGACCGACGTCGGGCACAACGAGATCCTCATCGCCAAGGCCCTCCGCCTCGCCGGCAAGGGGCCCGACGACGTCCTGGTGGCCACCAAGGGCGGCCACCGCCGGCCCGGCGACGGCTCCTGGTACACCCAGGGCGGCGCCGAGTACCTGAAGAAGGCGTGCGAGGCGTCGCTCCAGCGCCTCGACGTCGAGGCCATCGGCCTCTACCAGTTCCACCGGCCCGACCCGGCCACGCCGTACGAGGAGTCCGTCGGCGCGATCCGCGACCTGCTGGACGAGGGCAAGATCCTCATGGCGGGCATCTCCAACGCCAACCCGGAGCAGATCCGCCTCGCGCAGGAGATCCTCGGCGGCCGGCTCGTCTCCGTGCAGAACCAGTTCTCGCCGGTGTTCCGCAGCAGCGAGCCCGAACTGGAGCTGTGCGACGAGCTCGGCGTCGCGTTCATCCCGTGGAGCCCGCTGGGCGGCATCGGCAAGGCGGGGTCGCTGGGCGGCGCGTCGGCGGCGTTCGTCGAGATCGCGCAGGCCCACGGCGTGAGCCCCCAGCAGGTGGCGCTCGCATGGGAGCTCGCGAAGTCGCCGGTGGTCGTGCCGATCCCCGGCGCCAGCCGCCCCGAGAGCATCCTCGACTCGCTCGCGGCCGCCGAGCTCGAGCTCACCTCCGACGAGCTCGCCCGCCTCGGCTGAGGACACCGGCGAGGGCGGTCACCCCGTGGTGGCCGCCCTCGCTGCGTCCTCGGGCGCGCGCTCGTCCCCGGCCCGTCCGCGCGGGCTCGCGGTGCCGGTCCCGGGTCCGCGCCGCAGCGGCGTGCCAGGCTGCCGCCCATGTCGATCATCGTCACCGAGAGCGACCACCTCGCCGCCCTGCGCACGGCCGCCGCGGCCCTGGCTGAGCG
>JAEWYD010000411.1 GCA_023462275.1 Actinomycetes bacterium | reverse complement strand
CCCCCGGCCCGTGTGACGTCCGTCGCAGCGCCCGCTGCGCCGCGAGCTCCACGGGCCGCCGGGCCTCAAGGCGGCCGCCCCGCGTGCCGCTCTAGTCATCGTGGCAATGACCCGGAGAGGACCGTTCATGATCGCTCGCACCACGGCCGTCGCGCTGGCGCTGGCCGTCGCAGCAGCGGTGTCCGGGGCGGCGTCGCCCGCGGTCGCGGCACCCGTCGCCGCCTCGGCCGGCCTCGCAGCCGCCCTGCCGACCGACGCTACGGTCGGCGTCCCGGACGGCACGGCCCTGACGCCCACGGCGGGCGGGGCGATCTCCGCGGCGAACACCACGATCAGCAACGTCGTCATCACCGGGGACGCGACCTTCACGGGCTCCAACCTCACCCTGCGGGGCGTCCGGGTGACCGGGCACGCGGTGTTCCGCGGCGACAACCTCGTGATCGAGCGGTCCGAGGTCGGCGCCCTGTCCCTCTCCGGCACCTGGGGCGTGCGCGTGTCCGGCCTCGACGTCACGGGCGCGCCCGGCCAGGACGGCATCCACGTCACCTCGGGCACCGGGCCGGCCGGGGCCATCACCATCGCCGACACCTGGGTGCACAACCCCGTCGTCACCGCCACGTCGCACTACGACGGTGTCCAGGTGCGCGGCGTCGACGGCCTCACCTTCGAGCGGGTCGCCGTCGACCTCGGCGACTACCAGCCGCAGTTCAACGCGGCCCTCTTCCTCGAGGACGTCAGCGGCGGCAACCGCAACATCACCGTCGTCGACTCGCGCTTCACCGGCGGCGGCTTCGAGGTCTACTCCTACGGCGTCAACGTGGTCTTCCGCGGCACCGTCTTCGGCGGCGGCCGCTGGGGCCACCTGTTCCCGAGCTCGCCCACGTTCGCGATCACGGAGTTCAGCGGGAACTGCGACACCGCGGGCAACCCCCTGAAGCTGTCCGGCAACCAGTTCGTCGTCGGGACCGCCACGACCGGCCCGCTCTCGACGACGCTGGGCACCTGGTTCTCCGACGTGCCGCTGAGCAGCCAGTTCGCGCCCGACATCGCCTGGCTCGCCTCGAGCGGCATCACGCAGGGCTACGCCGACGGCACCTTCCGGCCCGCGGCGTCCGTCACCCGCGACGCCATGGCCGCGTTCCTCTACCGGGCCGCCGGCTCGCCCGCCTTCGCGCCGCCGGCGACGTCGCCGTTCGTCGACGTGACGCCCGCCCACCCCTTCTACCGCGAGATCGCGTGGCTCGCCGCCAGCGGCATCTCGACCGGGACGGTCACCGGCCAGGGCGCGTACTTCCAGCCTGCCGAGCCCGTCTCGCGCGAGGCGATGGCAGCGTTCCTGTACCGGGCGGCGGGGTCACCGTCGTTCGCCGTGCCCGCCGCGTCCCCGTTCGTGGACGTGACGACGGCGCACCCGTTCTACGTCGCGATCGCGTGGATGCGCGCCGCCGGCATCTCCACGGGCTGGTCGGACGGCACCTACCGCCCGTCCGCCACGATCGAGCGCCAGGCGATGGCGGCCTTCCTGCACCGCCGGTAGCCGGTCGCGCGGCTCCCGCCGATCAGGCCGGGTTCGCCCGCCGCCAGGTGTCGAAGCGGGACAGGAACGCCGCCATGGCCTCCCGCGAGATCGCGTCGGCGGGCTTGAAGGCCGGGCCCGAGGGCGTCGCGGACCCCGTGGACAGCCCCGACTGCGCCATCCACACGATCGCCGTGTAGAACGGGTGGCTCGGCGACACGTCGATGAACGGCGGGGTCGTCGGGATCGTCACCGGCGGGCTCCCGGCGGCGCGGTACAGGAACGCCGCCATGGCGTCGCGGGCGACCGGGTCCCCCGGCTTGTAGAACGCACCCTGTGGCGTGACGGTCCCCGTCGAGATGCCGCTCGCCGCCAGCCAGGCGATGGCCGCGTAGAACGGGTGGGCCGGCGTCACGTCGGCGAAGGGCGACGTCGCCGGCGGCGCGAAGGCGGGCGAGCCGGCGAACCGGTAGAGGAACGCCGCCATGGCCTCGCGCGAGATCGCGTCGCCCGGGCGGAAGACCGGCCCTGCCGGCGTCGTCCAGCCGGTCGAGACGCCCGAGTGCCGCAGCCATGCGATGTCGCCGTAGAACGGGTGGTCGGTCGCCACGTCGCCGAAGCCCGCGGGCGGGACGACGCGCAGGTCGGCCGTCGCCCCCGTGGCGTCGACGATCACCGTCCAGCGGCCGCCCGCCACGGCGGGGAACGTGAACCGGGTCCCCGCGGCGAGCGGGATGCGGGCCCGCGCCGGGTCCATGGTCAGCAGGTACGACACGGCCGAGCCCGAGGCGTCCCGGGCGCTCTCGTGCACCTGGACGCCCGCCCAGCCGGGCTGGCGGGTGTCGCGGTCGGCCGCCGGCCGGTAGTCGACGTAGAGCGAGCGGGTCGCGCTCAGCGGCAGCCGCACCGCCCGCAGGCCTGCCTCGTCGCCGAGCGGCGCCAGGTGGACGGTGCTCACGCCCGTCGTCGGCGGGTCGAGCACGCCGACCAGCCCGAGGTCCGCGGCGAGCGCCGTCGTCAGGTTGCCCGGCGGCTTGTCCCAGACGTTGCCCATGAGGTCGGCCCAGTCGCCGTACTCCTCGACGCTGCAGGTGCCGTCCGCGGACGTCGTCGGGTCCTCGAGGAGCTCCGGCACCGGCGCGCCCGACGCCGTCCGGCAGGTCTTCGTGTTCGCGTGGCCCAGGCCGAGGTTGTGGCCGAGCTCGTGGGCCAGCACCTCCGCCGTGGGCACGCCGTTGACCCACACCCGGCCGTCGTAGACCGAGGCGAGCCCGAGCCAGCGGCACTGCGACCAGCTCGGCAGGTAGACGACGACGTGCGTGGCCGGGCCGGGCGGGTTCGCGCTGGTGTACGGGTAGCCGTGGGCGGCCAGCGCGGCGTCGTAGATGCCCTGCACGGCGCCGGTGACGTCGGAGCACGACGCGGGGGCCGGGATCTCGGCCCAGTCCTCCACGACGGGCTCGGCGAACCGCATGGTGCCCCGCGACGTCTCGGTCCAGTAGGCCTCGCTCTCGCGGGCCATCGTCGTGAGCTCCGCCGTCGTCGCGTCGGGCGCCGGGCCGCCGGCCCAGTGCACCGGCAGGACGGCGAGCGTGTGCGCGCCGGCCGGGCTCGTCGCCGCGAGGCCGTCGGCCCCGGCCGTGCCGGCCTCGCC
>JAEWYD010000410.1 GCA_023462275.1 Actinomycetes bacterium | reverse complement strand
GGTCCTCAGCTGGTGAGGCGCCCGGGACGCCGGCGGGCTCAGCCCGCCAGCACCTGCTCCCCTGCGACGGCCCACCGCTCGGCCCAGTCGCCGATCGGCGCGACGCCGATCGCGCGCAGCCGGTCGTGCCCGAGCACCGAGTACGCCGGTCGCGGCGCGGGGCGCTGGTAGGCGGCCGCCGTCGTCGGCGCCACGATCGCGGGGTCGAGGCCCGCGGTCGCCACGACCGCGCGCGCGAAGCCGCACCAGGAGACCTCGCCGGACGACGTGCCGTGGTAGGTCCCGGCGGGCGCGCCCGCGTCGATCAGGCGCACCACCAGGTCGGCCAGGTCGCCCGTCCACGTCGGCTGACCCACCTGGTCGTCGACCACCTCGAGCGCGCCCCGTTCGCGCGCGACGCGGGCGATCGTCTTGGGGAAGCACGCACCGCGCGCCCCGTACAGGTAGGCCGTCCGGACGATCAGGTGGTCCGGCGCCTCCGCCCGGATCGCCCACTCGCCGGCGGCCTTCGTGCGCCCGTACGCCCCGGCGGGCGCCATGGGCGCGTCCTCGGCGTACGGCGACGTCGCGTCGCCGGCGAAGACGTAGTCGGTCGAGATGTGGACGATCCGCGCCCCGTGCGCGGTCGCGGCCCGCGCGAGCGAGGCGGCGCCGACGGCGTTCACCGCGAACGCCGCACCCTCCTGCTCCTCCGCGGGGTCGACGGCGGTCCAGGCCGCGCAGTTCACGACGACGTCGTGCCCCGCCACGGCCGCGAGCGTCGCCTCGGGGTCGGTGATGTCGACCTCGTCGCGGTCGACGGCGGTGACCTCGTCACCCCGGCCGACCAGCAGCGCGACCAGGTCCTGGCCGAGCATCCCCTTGGAGCCTGCAACCATCCAGCGCACGCGCTTCCCCTCTCGACGTCCGACCGGCGACCAGCGTAGCCGGGGCACTACGCTGAGCCACGTCGAGCCCCCCCGCTCACGCCAAGACCCCTGGAGGACCTGTGGAGTTCCGCGAGCTCACCGTTCCCGGCGCGTGGGAGATCACGCCGCGACAGTTCGGTGACCCGCGAGGGGTCTTCCTCGAGTGGTTCAAGCTGGGCCCGTTCGCCGACGCCGCGGGGCACGCCCTGGAGCTGCAGCAGGCGAACCTCTCGGTGTCCGCCGCGGGGGTCGTGCGCGGCATCCACTTCGCCGACGTCCCGCCCGGCCAGGCCAAGTACGTGACGTGCGCCGCCGGGGCGGTCCTCGACGTCGTCGTCGACATCCGCGTCGGCTCGCCGACGTTCGGCACGTGGGACGCCGTCCTGCTCGACGACGTCGACCGGCGGGCCATCTACCTCGCCGAGGGCCTCGGCCACGCGTTCATGTCGCTCGCGGACGGCTCGACGGTCCTCTACCTCTGCTCGAGCGGCTACGCGCCGAACCGCGAGCACGGCATCCACCCGCTCGACCCGGACGTGGCCATCGACTGGCCGACCACCGACCGCGAGGGCAGGCCCCTCCAGCCGCAGCTGTCCGAGAAGGACGCCGCCGCCCCCACGCTGGCGCAGGCGCTCGCCACGGGCCTGCTCCCGCAGGCGGAGGAGACCCAGCGCTGGATCGACGGCCTGCGCGGCCTCTGAGGTTCAGCCGGCGGCGCGCGTCCGCCGCGCGGCCGCCTCGTACGCGGCGACGTGGACAGCCGCGGACGCGTCCCACGTGAAGCCCGCAGCGCGTGCCGTCGCGTCCAGCGACAACCGGGCACGCCGGTCCGCGTCGTCCAGCAGCGCGGCCAGCTCCGCGCCGATCGACGCGTCGTCGGGCTCGCAGTAGGCGACCGCGTCCCCGCCGACCTCGGGCAGCGAGAGCCGCCGCGTCGTCAGCACGGGCGCTCCGCAGGCCATCGCCTCGAGCACCGGCAGGCCGAAGCCCTCGCCCAGGCTCGGGTAGGCGACCGCGACGGCGCCCGCCAGGAAGCCCGCGAGGTCCCCGAACGGCAGGTAGCCCGGTCGCACTACCGTGAGGTGCCCGGGCACCGCGGCGACCGCCGGGTCCACCTCGTCGTCCCAGCCGCGGCCGCCGGCCAGGACGAGCGCCGGCGGCTCCGGGCGGTCGGCGACGGCCCGCACCCAGCCGCGGACGAGGGCCGGCACGTTCTTCCGCGGCTCCAAGGTGCCCAGGAAGGCGACGTACGGGCGCCCCTCGAGCCCCAGCGACGCGGCCACCCGTCCCCGCTCCGCCTCGTCGACCGGGTGGAAGGTCGCCGTGTCGACGCCGTGGTAGGCGACGTGGAAGAGGCTCTCGTCACCGCCCACGAAGCGGCGCACCTCCGCGCCGGTGGCGGCCGACGGCACGACCAGCGCGCCGGCCTGCCGCACGGCGACGCGGGTCGCCCCGCGGAAGAACCGCGACTTCACGGGTGAGTGCAGCTCCGGGTCGCTGAAGAACGTCGCGTCGTGCAGGGTCACGACGACGGGCACGCCCGCCCGCCGCGGCATCGTGTAGTGCGGGCTGTGCAGGACGTCGCCGCGGACGGCGCGCACCAGCGCGGGGAGCCGCGTCTGCTCCCACGTGAGCCGGACGGCCCGGCTCGCCACCCGGGAGGGCGCGAGGACGACCTCGGCGGAGGGGACGGCGTCGGCGAGGAGCTCGGCGTCCCGCACCTGCGCCACGACGACCAGGTCCAGGCCCGCCCGGGCGAGCGCGGGCAGCAGCTCGTCGACGTAGCGGCCGACGCCGCCGCGGTCCGCCGGGATCGCCGTCGCGTCCAGCACTACGCGCATCGGGTTCCTGCCCTCCCCCGCTCGCGCGGAGATCCTCCGTCCGTGACCGTCATGAGCATGGCACGCAATACACTCCCCCTCGTGCCAGCCCCCGAACGCGTCCTCATCGTGATCCCCGCGTGGAACGAGGAGGAGGCGCTCCCCCTGGTGCTCGCCGAGGTGGCCGAGTGCGTGCCCGACGCCGACGTCCTCGTCGTGAACGACGGGTCGACCGACCGCACGTCCGCCGTCGCGCGGGCCGCGGGGGTGCGCGTCGTCGACCTGCCGATCAACCTCGGCGTCGGTGGCGCCATGCGCGCGGGCTACAAGGCGGGCCTGCGCGGCGGGTACGACGCCGTCGTGCAGCTGGACGCGGACGGCCAGCACGACCCGCGTGACGTGCCGCGCCTGCTCGAGCAGCTCGAGGACGCGGACATCGCGATCGCGGCGCGCTTCGCCGGCGTCGGCCAGTACGAGGTGCGGGGGCCGCGCCGCGTGGCGATGCGCGTCCTGTCCGTGGTCCTCTCCCGCGTCACCGGCACGCGCCTGACGGACACCACCTCCGGCTTCAAGGCCGTGGGGCGCCGTGCGATCCGGCTCTTCTCCGCCGACTACCCCGCGGAGTACCTGGGCGACACCATCGAGGCGCTGGTCATCGCCGCGCGTGGCGGCATGCGGGTCCGCCAGATCGGCGTGACGATGCGACCGCGCGCGGCAGGCCGCCCGTCGCACAACCCGCTCAAGGCCGCGATCTTCCTCGTCCGCGCCGGGCTGGCGCTCGTCGTGGCCCTGTCGCGGCCGCGCGTGCGTCCGACGGCGGCCCCCACCCCCACCCCGGAGGTCGCCCGGTGACCGGCTACCCCTTCGCGCTCGGCCTCACGGCCGTCGTCGTCGTCTTCGTGCTCCTCCTGCTGCGCACGCGGCGCCTGCGGGAGAAGTACGCGGCCATCTGGCTGGTGCTCGCGGTCGTGGTGGTCGTGCTGGCGGTCTTCCCCGACCTGGCGCTGTGGCTCGCCGAGCGCGTCGGCGTGGAGACGCCGGTCAACCTCCTGTTCTCCGGCGCCATCGTCGTGCTGCTGGCGGTCTGCATCCAGCTGAGCAGCGAGGTGTCGGCCCTCGAGGAGGAGACGCGCACCCTCGCCGAAGAGCTCGCGCTGCTCGGCGAGCGGGTGGACCGCGTCGCGGCGGAGCGCCCGGCGGACGAGGCGGGGATCGCGCGGCCCGCCGTCGACGGCCCCGCGGACGCCGGACGCACGGACCCCGGACCCGCGGACGGTGGCGCCGCGTGACGGCGGAGCCCGTCACGGCCCGGCGGGACCTCGGGCGCACAGCCTGGGTGGCCGGCGGCCTCCTCGTCTTCGGCGGCTCCAACTTCGCCTTCCTCGCGTTCGCCGGGCGCGACCTCGGCCCGGCACCGAGCGAGACGATCGGCCTCGCCTGGACGCTGCTCAACGCGATCGGCATCGGCCTCTTCCAGCCGCTGGAGCAGGAGGCCGGGCGCCGGCTCTCCGCCCACCGGGCCCGCACGGGCGAGGCCAGCGCCGACCTGCGCCACCTCGTGCGGCTGGCCCTGGCCATGTGCGCGGCGTGCGCCGTCGTCGGCGCCGTCCTGGCCGGCCCGATCGCCGACCTCGCGTTCCGCGGGCGGCGCGACATGGTCGTCGTCCTGGTGCTCGGCCTCGTCGGCCAGGCCATCGCGTACCTGGCCCGCGGCGTGCTCGCCGGGTCGGGCCGGTTCCCGCGCTACGGGATCCAGCTGATGGCCGACGGCGTCCTGCGCACGGCGGCGGCGGGCGTCCTCTTCGT
>JAEWYD010000409.1 GCA_023462275.1 Actinomycetes bacterium | reverse complement strand
CACCGCGCCGGGCCGCCTGCGGACCTGCGGCTCGACGTGCCCGTGCGCCGGGCGCCGCTGCCCCGGCGCGCGCTCTACGACGCCTGGAACACCGTGCGCCTGCCGCGCGCGGAGCACCTGGTGCGCGGCGCCGACGTCGTGCACGCCACGACCTGGGCCGTGCCGCCCACGCGGCGCCCGCTCGTGGTCACGGTGCACGACGTCGCGTTCCGGCGGGACCCCGGGCACTTCACGCCGCGCGGGGTGCGGTTCTTCGAGCGGTCCCTGGAACGCACGGTGGCCGAGGCGGACGTCGTGGTCGTCCCCTCGGAGGCGACCGCCCGGGACTGCGTGGACGCCGGAATCGACCGCGAGCGCCTCGCCGTCGTGCCGCACGGCGTGCGGGTGCGAGCTACGACGCCGGCGGAGGTGGCGGCCTTCCGGTCGGTCCACGGCCTGCAGCGGCCCTACGTGCTGTGGACGGGCACGCGCGAGCCCCGCAAGAACCTCGCGGGCCTCCTGGCCGCGTTCGCCCTGGTCGCGGAGTCCGAGCCCGAGCTCGACCTGGTGCTCGTGGGCCCTGCCGGCTGGGGCGAGGACGCCACGGTGCCCGACGCCGTCCGGCCACGCGTGCACGCCGTCGGCCGCCTGTCCTGGGCCGACCTCCAGGCGGCCTACGCCGGTGCGCGCGCCTTCTGCTTCCCCTCCCTCTGGGAGGGCTTCGGCATGCCCGTCCTCGAGGCGATGGCGCACGGCGTCCCCGTCGTCACGTCGGCGGCTACCTCGATGGCCGAGGTGACGGGCGACGCCGGCCTGCTCGCACCGGCGACCGACGCGGCGGCGCTCGCCGAGGCGCTGGGCCGCGCCGTCGGGCCCGAGCACGACCGCCTCGCCGCCGCGGGACGCGCCCTCGCCGCGCGCGCGACCTGGGCCGCCGCCGCCGAGGCGACGCTCGCCGCGTACCACCGGGCGATCCGGGCGCACGGTTAGGATCGACCGCGGCCCGGCGCTCGCCGGTCACCCCCTCGCGAGGAGCAGTCCATGACCGTCGGCCCGACCATCGTCGAGGTCAAGGGCGTCTCCAAGCAGTTCACCATGCACCGCGAGACCTCCATCAAGGACCGCCTGTTCCGGACGTCGCGACGGCAGGGCCGGGTCGAGGAGTTCTGGGCGCTGCGGGACGTCGACCTCGAGATCGCGGCCGGGACCACGGTCGGCCTCATCGGGGCGAACGGCTCGGGCAAGTCCACCCTGCTGAAGGTGATCGGCGCGATCATCCAGCCCACGACCGGGACCGTGCGGCGCCGGGGTCGCCTGGCCGCCCTGCTCGAGCTGGGTGCCGGGTTCCACCAGGACCTCACGGGCCGGGAGAACGTCTTCCTCAACGCCGCGATCCTCGGCATGTCGCAGGCGGAGACGGCCCGGCACTTCGACGCGATGGTCGACTTCTCCGGCATCGAGGACTTCATCGACACCCAGGTGAAGTTCTACTCGTCCGGCATGTACGTGCGGCTGGCGTTCGCCGTCGCCGTGCACGTCGACCCCGACCTGCTGCTGGTGGACGAGGTGCTGGCCGTCGGCGACGAGCCGTTCCAGCTCAAGTGCATGGACAAGATCCGCGGCTTCCAGAAGGAGGGCCGGACCATCGCCCTCGTCAGCCACTCCGCGGACCAGGTGGGCGACCTCTGCGACCGGGCGGTCCTGCTCCGGAGCGGGCGCGTCGCCGTCGACGGCACGCCGCAGGAGGGCATCCGCGCCCTGCGCGAGTCGTTCGACGCGGACCGCCGGGAGCACGAGGAGGAGTCGGAGACCGCGCCGCCGCTGGGCCGCGTCGCCGCCGTGGAGGTGGTCGACGCGACCGGCGCGCCCGCGACGCTCGTCCGGCCCGGGGAGAGCCTCCAGGTCGCCGTCGAGGCCGAGCTCCGCCGCGCCATCGAGCCGTGGACGCTCGCGCTCTCCATCGAGACGCCCCGTGGGCAGTTCGTCTACGGCACGAACTCGACGCGGCTGGGGGTGAAACTCCCGGGCGCCGCCGGTCGCCACCGCGTGGTGATCGAGCTGCCGGACCTGCGGCTCGGGACCGGCCAGTACGTCGTGCGCATCCGGGCGTCGGGGTCCGACGGCGAGACGATCGACCTGGTCACCCAGGCCGGCCTCTTCTCGGTGGAGGCCTCCGCGCTGTCGACGGGCGTCGTGGACATGCCCGCGCGGATGACGCTGGTCGGCTGACGCCGGAGGCCGGCGCAGCGCCGAGCAGGCGCCGTCCGCACGTGTCGCTGGCCCCGCCCGCACGGCCGCGGTGGGAGAATCGGAGCCCCACCGATCGGAGGACAGCCGTGCCCGCACCCAGCCGCATCGCCGCCGTCGTCACGGCGGCAGGCGTGCTCCTGCTCGCCGGCTGCACCGGCGGGAGCGACGGGCCCGACCCGACGCCCAGCGCCTCCCCCACGGCCAGCGCCGCCGCGCCGGAGCCGACCGCGGCGCCGACGACTCCGGCGCCGGACGCCACCGAGCCGGCGCCGGACCCCAGCTCCCCACCCGCCGACCCGCCGACGGCCCCGGCGGGCCTCACCACCGTGACGCCGTTCGTCAGCTACGCCGGTCCCGGCGCGGCGGCGGGGACCATCGAGGTGGCCGCCTTCGTCCCGGACCTCGTCGAGAACGGCGGCACCTGCACGGCCACGATCCCCGGGACGGCGACGACGGTGAGCGGCGCGGCCTTCGCGGACGCCACCTCGACCTCCTGCGGCGTGCTGGTGCTGCCCGTCGCGCCCGCGGGGCAGACGGTGGTCGTCACCTACACCTCCCCGACGAGCGCCGGCACCTCCGAGCCGACGGCGGTGCAGTGATGCGCGCCGGCCGACGGCTCCTGGCCGCCCTGGTCGGCGCGGCGCTCGCAATGACGCTTGCGCCCGCCGCCGACGCCCTCAACCCGGCCACCGCCGGTCCGGCGGCCGGCTCCACCGTCGTCGACGCGTCCGTCGTCGACGCGTCCGTCGTCGGACCGGTCGCCGCCGGACCCGCCGCCGGTGGCCTGCTGCCCACCGCGCTGGCCGCCGACTTCGACCCCGGCAACATCATCAGCGACACCGTCTTCTTCGACCAGGGCGCCATGACGGTGGACCAGATCCAGGCGTTCCTGACCACCAAGGGCGCCAAGTGCGCCCCGTACGAGCAGCCGTGCCTCAAGGACTACGTCACGACGACGGTCGCGAAGGCGGCCGACGCCTACTGCACCGGGTACGTGGGTGGGCGGGCCGAGACGGCCGCGCAGATCATCGCCGGCGTCGCGCAGAGCTGTGGCGTGAACCCGCGCGTGCTCCTCGTCCTCCTCGAGAAGGAGCAGTCGCTGGTCACGCGGTCGAAGCCGACGACCTACGCCTACGAGCGCGCGACCGGCTTCGGCTGCCCGGACTCGGCGCCGTGCAACACCGAGTACTTCGGGCTCTTCAACCAGCTCTACCTCGCCGCGCGTCAGTACCAGCGCTATGCGGACCCGAGCTACTCCACCGCCTACCGCCCCGGCCGCACCGTGAACGTCCTGTACCACCCCAACGCGGCTGCGTGCGGGTCCGCCCCGGTGTACATCGAGAACCAGGCGACGGCAGGCCTGTACGCCTACACGCCGTACCAGCCCAACTCCGCGGCGCTGGCCAACATGTACGGCACCGGCGACAGCTGCAGCTCGTACGGGAACCGGAACTTCTGGCGCCTGTACACGGACTGGTTCGGCTCCACGCAGGGCGGCACGCTCGTGCGGACGGCCGACAACCCCACGGTGTACATCGTCACCGAGAAGGCGAAGTACCCCGTCCCCGACGCCGCGATCATGAGCGCGTACGCTCCCCTCGGCCCGGTCACGCTCGTCTCGAAGGCCTTCCTCGACCGGCGGCCCACCGGCCAGACGGCGGGGCACTTCGCGCGCAGCTCGGACGGCTCGATCTTCCTCGTCGACTTCGGGCGCAAGTACTACGCCGACACCTGCGCGCTCCTGGACGAGTGGGGCGTCGGCTGCGGCAGCTACATCCAGCTGGGCGACGCCCAGGTGCAGGCGATGACCGACGCCGGCAAGCTGACGCAGGGCGTGCGGACGTGGTCCGGCCGCCGCTACTGGGTCGAGGACGGCGCTCGGCGGGAGGTCGCCGACGTCGAGTCGCTGACGGCTGCGGGGCTGTCGACCAGCTCCGGCTACCTGTCCGACAACGGCATCTCGTGGCTGCCGGTCGGCAACCCGGTGGTCCGCGCGGGCACCGTCGTGACCAACCGCGCCACCGGCGACTACGTGCTGGTGAGCTCGGCGGGGATCAACCCGATGCCCGTGGCCCTGCTCAGCGGCACGGCCTTCGGCTGGCTCCCGCGCGCCGCGCTCGACGGGTCGAGCGTCGGCCGGCTCGCCCCCGGCGCCCCGCTCAGCGCCTTCGTGCGGACGTCGACCACGGCCTACCTCGTCCGCGGCGCCGAGCTCACCGAGCTCGCCGACGCCTCCCTGGTGCCGGCCGGAGCCGCCGTCGTCGGCACGGAGTCCCTCGCCATGTTCTCGATGACGGGCGCCGTGCACGCCCCGCTCTTCGTGAACCCGACGGGCGACCCGCTGCGCTACGAGATCCGCGCCGGGGTGCGACACCCCGTGCGCTCCGACGCCGAGCTCACCGCTCTCGGCGGCTCCCCTGCCGCGGTGCTGCCGATCCGGCCGGAGCCCGCGAGCCTCATCCCGGTCGGTCGCGACGCGGCCCTCACCCGCTTCGACGACGTGCGCGTCTACGACCCGTTCGCCGCCGACATCGAGTGGCTCGCGGCGCAGGGCATCACCACCGGCTACGCCGACGGCACGTACCGCCCGCTCGGCTCGGTGAACCGCGACGCCATGGCGGCGTTCCTGTACCGGCTGTCCGGCTCCCCGGCGTTCACGCCGCCCGCGGTGGCGTCGTTCGCGGACGTGCCGACCAGCCACCCGTTCTTCCGGGAGATCGAGTGGCTCGCGTCCCGCGGCATCACGACGGGCAAGCGCCTGCCCAGCGGAGCGCTCGTGTACGAGCCCACCAGCCCGGTGTCGCGGGAGGCCATGGCCGCCTTCCTCTACCGGCTCGCGGGCTCCCCCGGGTTCGCCGTCCCGAGCACGTCGACGTTCCCCGATGTGAGCATGGACAACCCGTTCCGGGTGGCCATCGAGTGGATGGCGGCGACCAAGATCACGACCGGCACGAAGCTGCCCAACGGGACGCTCGGCTACGTGCCCTCGGCGTCCGTCGAGCGCCAGGCGATGGCCGCCTTCCTGCACCGGTACACGGCGCGCTGACGCCCGCCGGCCCGGCAGGCGTCAGCGACGCAGGCCGAGCCGGCGGAGCGCCCGTCCGCCGAGCTGACGGGCAAGCTGGCGCGTCGGCACCGGGTCGGGGTGCTCGAGCACGTGGATCCGCTCGTGCAGCGCGCCGACCTTCTCGCCCGTGATGCGTAGCTCCTCGACCGCGCGCGCCCACTGCAGGTCGAAGCGCTCCCCGCCCCGCAGCTCGAGCACGTCCTGGCCGAGGATCGCCCGCAGGTCCTCCGCGGAACGGCGCCGGCGATCCTGCTCGAGGGCGGCGGCGGTGTTCACGGCCGCCTGGAACCGGGACTCCGCCGCGACGAACCGGTCCAGCAGGTCGTCGGTCAGCTCCAGGTCCAGGTGCGCCGCGAGCTCGGCCACGACGTCGCGCACCGTCCGGGGGGCGTCGTGCGCCTCCGGCCGGGTCGCCGCGGCGAGCCGCACGGCGGTCCACACCAGCCCGCGCACGAGGAGGCAGTCGCGGTCGTAGCCGCGGAACCGCCACTCCTGGTCCACGACGACGAGCGAGCCGTCCGACGCCACCAGCAGGTTGTGCGGGACGAGGTCGACGGGCGCCCACTCGTCGCCCGGTACCAGGTCCGCCCAGGCGCGCAGCAGCTCCTCCCTGCGCTCGGGCTGCGACGCGAGGAGGTCGACGAGCTCGGCGCCCAGCCGCACCTCCTCCTGGGCCGGCGGGGTGTGCCGCAGGTCCGGCAGCTCGGCGTCGGCGGGTCGGAGCTCGGCGCCCATGGGAGCACGGCGCATGACCAGCCCCCCCGCCTGAGCGACGACCTCTGAGCGCACGGCGTACCAGGGCTGCCGCTCGGTGGTGAACATCACCGCCAGCCGGTCCGCCGGCCACAGCGACGGGCCGCCGCCCTTGGTGGCGAGGACGACGAACGAGTTCACGAACTCCCTGGCGACACCGGCCTCGACGAGCGTGCGCCACAGCCTCGCCTCGTCGGCGAGCTGCAGGCGCGGCACGACCCAGTCCGGGCTCGGGAACCGCGGGAGGCGCACGGCGAGGTCGGGGGCGTCGTCGAAGAGGCGGTCGGCGAGCACGGCGCGGGGCATCTTGTAGTCCGGGAAGGCGCCGAGCACCGTCGCCGGCGTGAGGCCCGCCTCGCGCACCAGGCCGGTGAGCACCTCGCGGCTGAAGGTCCGCGCCGGGGACTGCAGGAGGTAGCCCTCGAGCGAGTCGAAGGGCCGGTTGGTGTGGTCCTCCCCCGCACCGGCGAGGTACTTCACGCCGAGCGCGTTCTCGATGGCCACGAGCAGCGTCCCGCCGTCGACGAGCAGGTCCCGGCAGCGGGCAAGGAACTCCAGGTACGGAACCCGGCTCGCCGCGCCCTGGCCGACGTACTCCAGGACGCCGACGACGACGACGAGGTCGTACACCGGCTCCACCGGCACGTCCTCCAGGGTGCCCACGCACACCTCGACGCCCGCGAGGTCGCGGGTGCGCAACCGCGCCACGCGCGCCCGCGCAGGCATCGGCTCCACGGCGTCCACGGCCGCCACGCGCTCGCCGAGGTACCGGGTGAGCGGGCCGCAGCCGCAGCCGATCTCCAGGACCCGCATGTCGGGCCGCAGCTCGACCGAGCGGAGCAGGTTCGCGCGCGTCGGGGACAGGGAGTACGACGTCGCCCAGTCGGTCGCCGCGTCGGCGAGCTCGCGCGAGGTGGACGCGAGGTCGGTCGCGTCGGCGACGATCCCGGCGAGGCGGCCCTCGGCGCCGTCGGCGTAGGCCAGGCCAGGGTCGGACAGGACGCGCAGACCGGCGTCGTCCACGACGCCGGTCGAGCGCAGGGGGGTGGCGCTGGGCACGTCGTCTCCTCTCGTGTCGGCCCAACCTACCCGGTCCGGGCGCGCGGTCCCCACGCGGGGCGGCCGCCACGGCGGCGCGGGATACCATCCGGTGCTGGTGCGTACGCGCCCGCGACGAGCGGAGGTGGCATGGTCGAGTCCGTGGCCGAGCAGAGGATGCGCGACCTCACCGCTCTCCCCCTCGAGCCGGTCGGGCCGCGTCCCGGGTTCGTGCACGGCACCGTCGCCTCGGTCCGCGACATCTGGGCGCACCGGGAGCTCACCGCCCTCCTCGTGAGCCGCGAGCTGCGCGCCCGCTACAAGAACAGCTCGCTGGGCTTCCTCTGGAGCATGCTCAAGCCCCTGGCGCAGCTGCTCGTCTACTACTTCGTCATCGGCGGCCTGATGAAGTTCGGGCAGAACGTGCCGGACTTCGGGATCTACATCTTCGCCGGGCTCACCGTCTGGACGGTGTTCAACGAGATGGTGGTCGGCGGCACCGGCTCGATCGTGGCGAACTCGGGCCTCGTGAAGAAGGTCTACCTGCCCCGCGAGGTCTTCCCGCTGAGCACCGTCGGCGCCTCGCTGGTGAACTTCGCGATCCAGCTCGGCATCCTCCTGGCGTTCACGCTGGTCGCGCGGGCGTTCCCGACGTCGGCACGCGTGGCCTACCTGCCCGCCGGGCTCGTCCTCGTCCTCGTCTTCGGCTCGGCCCTCGCGCTCGTCCTCAGCGCCGTCAACGTCTACATGCGGGACATGCAGCACCTCATCGAGATCGCGATGATGCTGCTCTTCTGGGCGTCGCCGATCATCTACCCCTACAGCCTGGTGGCGGACCGCTTCGGGGGGACGTGGGTCGAGGAGGTCTACCTCACCAACCCGGTCACCCTCGCGGTCCTCGCCTTCCAGCGGGGCGCGTGGGTTCGCGGCGGGGACCAGCCCTTCCCGAGCGAGATGGGGCTGCGGCTCGTCGTCGCCACGGCGGTGTGCGCCGTCCTGCTGTGGGTGAGCCAGCGCCTCTTCGCGCGGGCCGAGGGGAACTTCGCCCAGGAGCTCTGAGCGCGCCGGCGACCCCGGCTAGAGCTCGACGCCGTCGTGACGTGTGACCGGCGCCGACGCCCCGCGGCGCACGCCCCGCCACTTCTGCAGGTGGTAGGCGGGGTTGAGCACCGACCAGTACGCCTTGCGGCGCAGCGAGTACTCGCGGTCCCGCACGATGGCGAGCTGGTCGCGCAGGACGCCGCGCACCACCATCCGCGCCACCACGGACCACGACGGCACGGCGACGTCGATGCCCACCTCGCGCAGCCCCCGCGTCTCCTCGACCATGCGGTCGTCGTACTCGCGCAGGCTCAGGTCGTTGGAGTGCACGACGACGCCGCGCGGCGCGTAGGCCTTGAGGTAGCCGGCGGCGACGAGGTCCCGGCCCAGCAGCTGGTCCTCGGCGTAGGAGACGTCCCGATAGGGCACCGCCCCCGTGAGGACGTCCCGGCGGGCGGCGGAGTTCACGTCGGAGTGGAACGTGACCGCGTTGCGCACGCCCTCGGAGGTGACGAACTCGTCCTCGTAGAAGAGCGTCGTGCCGAAGTCGGGGCCGAAGCCGGCGAACACCGCCCGGATCTCGTTCTTGAGGAGCGGGAAGCACCAGGGCCGGGCCACCTGCTTGCCCATCACGGCGGCGACGCGGTCGTTGAGCTCGAACGGCTTGAGCATCTCGTACAGCCACCGGTCGTGCGCCGGGACGGCGTCGTGCGTGAGGTAGACGACCACGCGACCGCGCGCGAGGTGGGCGGCGAGGTTCCGCGTCCGCCCGTGCCCGAACTCGCTGTTGGGGATGGTGTGCAGCCGCACCTGGGGGTGGGCGGCCACGATGTCGAGCGTCCGGTCCGTCGAGCCGGAGTCGATGACCAGGACCTCGAAGGCGTCGTCGAGCCGCTGCACGCTCAGCGCGTCCAGGATGTCCCCGAGGTACCGCTCGCCGTTGTAGGTGAGGATCGTCACCGTGGCCGCGAGGTCCGTGCCGGGGTCCGGCTCGGGGGCGTCCGGGGTCACCCGAGCTCCCGGATCTCGTCCCAGGTGCGACGGATGCCCTCGGTGAGGTGGGTCATCGGGCGGGGGCCGAACTCGGCCATGAAGCGCGTGGTGTCGAGCGTGACGTGGTCGACGAAGGTGGGCGGGGCGGGCGCGTGGTGCACCTCGGGCTCGACGCCTGTCGCGTCGGCGATGCACCGGACGAGGTCGCGCAACGAGGTGCCGACGCCGCTCCCCAGGTTGTACAGGTCCGACGTCGTCCCCCGGGTGACGGCGTCCGCCACCATGTCGGCCATGTCGGCCACGTAGACGTAGTCCCGGACCATGGAGCCGTCGCCGTAGACGACGAGCGGCCGACCCTGCGCCATGCGCCGCAGGAAGATCGGGATGACGCCCTGGCGCTTGGCCGGGTTCTGCCGCGGGCCGTACGGGTTGGAGATGCGGAAGACCGTCGAGGCCAGGCCGCGCTTGCGCCGGAAGTAGCGCAGGTAGCCCTCGATCGCCTGCTTGCCGATGGCGTACGGCGACACGGGCACCGTCAGGTCGTCCTCGCGGAAGACGCGCTTCTCCTGGTCGCCGTAGATGGCGCCGCCGGTCGACGCGAAGACGACCTGCCCCACCTCGGCCGACGCGCAGACCTCGAACAGCTGGACGCTCGACATGATGTTGGTGCGCAGGTCGAGGGTCGGGTCGTCCTCGGCGGTCGCCGGGTCGGTCGTGGAGAGGAAGTGCAGGACGACGTCGCGCCCGGCCACCGCCGCCCGCAGGTCCGCCGCGTTGAGGAAGTCGCCGCTGATGAGCTCCACGCCGGGCTCGACGAACTGGGGATTCAGGACGCCGAAGCGGTCGAACGCCGCGACGCGGTGCCCTCGGCGGGCGAGGGCGTCGACGACGTGCGACCCCAGGAAGCCGTTGCCGCCGATGACGAGCGTGTCAGCCACGGGCGAAGTCCTCGAGCGCGGCGACGAACCGCGCACCGGACGGGTCCCAGCCCTCGCGGCCGATGCTGGCGGCGCCCGCCGCGGCGTGCTCGGCCAGATCGGGGCGCGACAGCACCTCGTCCATGCGGCGGGCGAGGGCCGCGGGCGTGGGCTCCGCGTACTCGATGAACGGGTTGTCCGTCACCAGACGGTTGTTCTGGCCCTCGTTCAGCACCGGGATGACGCCGGCGGCCAGCAGCTCGAGCGGCAGGAGGGAGAGGTTCGTCAGCGAGAGGACGAGGCCGACCCCGCACCGGTTGTACAGGTCGTTGAGCTCGGTGATCTTCATCGCCGCGTGGTGCACGTACGGGAAGCGCAGGTCGTAGCCGGAGACGTCCCAGCCCGCGAGGTGGATGGTCACGTCGGGCCGCAGCTCCACGAGCCGCTCCAGCGCCATGACGCCCAGCTCGAAGCCGCGGCGGGCGGTCACCGGGCGGGCGTAGAAGAACACCTCGTCGCGCTTGCCGGTGTTCGTCAGGTGGTAGGTGTCCGTGTCGGCGGCGAAGCCGAACGACGCCGTCTCCATGCCGTAGTCGCGGCGCAGCGTCGTCGCGAGCCAGTCGCCCGCGGTGATGCCGCGGAAGCCGAAGCGGTAGGTGTTCTCGGCGAGCGTGTGCTCCGAGCCGACCGCGTAGAACCCGGGCTCGAAGTCCTGCACGAAGTACGCGCGGCGGGCGTCGGACGGGTCGAGGAACGCGGGGTACGCCGTCTCCCAGCCGGTCGCGACGATCACGTCCGTGCTCGGGTCGACGGCGCCGTCCCACATCCGGAACTTCGCGCGGACGTGCGGGTACGACGGGCTCGACGCCACCATCTCCTCGACCCGCATGGGGTCGACGGCGCGGTCGAAGGAGTCGTAGAGGTACACGGTCGCCTGGTGGCCCGCGGACTCCAGGTACGTGATGAACCGGAAGATGTTCTGGTGGCCGCCGCTGCTCTCCCCGGGCGGGTGCATGATCCACGCCGTCTGGATCGACTCGTTCACGACGGGCCGGGGGCTCGTCTGCCACTTCTGGGGCTGCGTCCAGTCCACAGCCGTCGCGTCGTCCCAGCGCACGAGGAGCTGCGGCCGGTACTTGTCGCCGGTCCGTCGGCGCTCGAGGCGGTCGGTCAGTCGCCGCAGGATCGCCAGGGCGAGGCCACTGGCGCCTCGTGTGCGGACGATGCGCACGACACGCCGCACAGCGCTCGCCATCCCGGTCCTCCCGTCTCAACGCCCCCGTCGAGGCGAGTGACAGCCTACCCAGGACGGACCGCTGTCCCGGCCCGCGAGGCCTCCTCGGGGCCCGCGTCTCACGGGAGCGGGCCGATTCCCGGCGTGGGAGCGCTGCCCTGCGCGCCACCCGCGGACGCGCATACGGCACACTTGTTCACCATGTCCTGCCCTCCCTCGCTGCGGGTCCACGACGCGGCGGACCGCCTGCCCGCCACCGCGCCCGCCGCCCCGGCGCGCGGCTCCGTCC
>JAEWYD010000408.1 GCA_023462275.1 Actinomycetes bacterium | reverse complement strand
CGCCGGGCCTGCGCCGCCTCGCGCTCGGCCTCGGCGACCGCGCGCTCGTGCTCGGCCCGACGCCGCGCGGCTTCCTTGGCGGCCGTCTCCTCGAGCCGCCGCCGGTCCCGCTCGAGGCGCTCGGCCTGGCGCTGCTCAGCCTGGCGCGCCTTGGCGGCGACCTCCTCGATGCGGCGCCGGTCCCGCTCGGCCGCGGCGCGCTCCTTCTCGGCGGCCTGCTCCGCGCGCTGGCGGTCGCGCTCGGCCAGCGCCCGCTCCTTCTCGGCCAGCTCACGCTCGCGGCGGACGGCGTCGTCCTCGGTCACGGCCCCTCCTTGACACCCCTGAGCAACTGTGTACACCATACACAGCATCATCCGTGTACGGCATACACAGAAAGGCGGACCGCCATGGTCGCCATGATCGAGACGCGGGGGGTGACGATGAGCTTCGGGTCCACCCGGGTGCTCGATGGCGTCGACCTCGCCGCGCCGGAGGGCAGCGTCCTGGCCCTCCTCGGGCCCAACGGGGCCGGCAAGACCACGCTCGTGAGCATCCTCGCCACGCTGCTGCGACCGGACGCCGGCACCGCGCTGGTGGGCGGCGTTGACGTCGTCCGCCGGCCCGGCGAGGCGCGCGAGCTGTTCAGCCTCACCGGCCAGTACGCGGCCGTGGACGAGCTCCTCACCGGGCGGGAGAACCTGGTGCTGATGGCGCGCCTGGCGCACCTGCCCCACGCCGCGGGGCGGCCGCGGGCCGACGAGCTGCTCGAGGCGTTCGACCTGGCCGACGCCGCCGACCGCCTCGTGCGCACCTACTCCGGCGGCATGCGGCGGCGCCTCGACCTGGCCGTCTCGCTGCTCACCCGGCCCCGCGTCATCTTCCTCGACGAGCCCACCACCGGGCTCGACCCGCGCAGCCGCGCGGACCTGTGGGAGGTGATCCGCGACGTCGTCGGGCAGGGCACGACGGTGCTCCTCACCACCCAGTACCTGGACGAGGCGGACGCGCTCGCCGACCGGGTCGCGGTGCTCGACCGCGGCACCGTCGTGGCCGAGGGCACGGCCGCCGAGCTCAAGCGCCGCGTCGGCAGCGCGCACCTCGAGCTGGAGCTCGCCGACGGCCGCGTCGAGCGCATCCCCACCGACGGCAGCGTGCCGGACGCGCGGCGCATCCTCGCCAGTGTCGAGGCCGACGGGCTGGCCGTTGCGCACTGGCGCCTGGCGACCCCCACGCTCGACGACGTCTTCCTCACGCTGACGGGCGCGCACGTGCCCGACGCCGCCGCGGACGACGGCCGCGTCCTGCAGGGGGTGGCCCGATGACCGCCATCGCCGTGGCCCCTCGCCCGAGCGGCCTGCGCGTCGACCTCGGGGACACCGCCGCCCTCATCGGCCGCTCGCTGCGCCGCTCGCTGCGCACACCCGACACGCTCATCATGGGCATCGCACTGCCGGTGACGATCATGGCGATGTTCGTCTACGTGTTCGGCGGCGCCATCGACACGGGCATGCAGTACGTCGACTACGTGGTGCCCGGGATCATCCTGCTGTGCGCGGGCTACGGCGCGGCGACGACGGCGGTCGCCGTGGCCGGCGACATGACCGGCGGCCTCATGAACCGCTTCCGGTCGCTCCCCATGCGACCCGCGGCCGTGCTCACCGGGCACGTCGTGGAGTCCATGGTCCGCAACGTCGTCTCCACGGTGCTCGTGGTGGGTGTCGCCTACGCGGCCGGGTTCCGCCCGACGGCGGGGCTGCTCGAGTGGCTCGGCGTGGCCGGGCTCGTTGCGCTCTACGTGCTCGCCCTGACGTGGGTGGCGGTGTGGATCGGCGTCGTCGGCTCCACGCCGGAGGCCGCGAGCGGGTTCTCGTTCGCGATCATGTTCGTGCCGTACGTGTCCAGCGCGTTCGTGCAGCCGGAGACGATGCCGAAGGTGCTCGAGGTCGTCGCCCGGTACCAGCCGGTCACGCCGGTGACCGACACGGTGCGGGCCTGGCTGATCGGCACCGGCGACGCGAACCCGTGGGTTGCGCTCGCGTGGTGCGTCGGGGTGTTCCTGCTGGCGTTCGCGGCGGCGACGCGGGCCTTCCGCCGTCGGACGGCGCGGTAGGCGTCGAGGGTGCCGGCGCCGCGGGCGGCTCGATCAGCCCGCGGCGCGGGCCTCGCGGTCGTCGTCCTTGCGGCCGCGGGTGGGACGGTGGTCCGGAAGCGCGACCAGGCCCTTGTGGACCGCGCGGAGCACGCGCATCTCGGGTGCCTGGTTGGACGCGAGGGCGGCACGGGCCTGCGCGATGTCGGTGGCCTTGTCCGTCATGGCCGCAAATGTACTTGTCGCCTCCGGCGAAACGTCGGCGGCGCACGGCGTCCGGCGTGGCGTGCCCCGGCTGGGCAGGCTGGCCCCGCTCACCGCGGGGCCGCCTCGAGCGCGATCGGGTGCATGGTGGTCCCTCCGGACCAGGGTGTCGCCCGCCGGGTGCGGGGCGCTGAGGCCAAACCCTGGCAATCCGGACAGAACCGTACAGTGCGGGCGGCCCCGCGTCGTCGTCCGTCCGGGGCATTCTCACTCCGCGGGAAGCGGCGGAGGGTTCGCGCCGG
The DNA here is from genome assembly GCA_023462275.1 of Actinomycetes bacterium. Lineage (GTDB taxonomy): Bacteria > Actinomycetota > Actinomycetes > Actinomycetales > Cellulomonadaceae > Actinotalea. The sequence goes on along the minus strand of JAEWYD010000408.1, from coordinate 3,246 downwards.
GGCTCAGACGGCGGACGGCGCCCCCGGCGGGGCGTCCGGTGCGGCCTGGTCCGCCGGATGGTCGAACCGGTAGAGGAACGCCGCCATCGCGTCGCGGGCGATGGGCTGGCCCGGCCGGTAGGTGCGGTCGGGCCACCCGGTGCTGATGCCGGTGTCGGCCAGCCAGGCGATCTCGGCGAAGAACGGGTGCCCGGCGTCGACGTCGTCGAAGACCGGCCGGGTCGGCGGCTCGTCGTAGCTGCCCGCGTCGTCGAACCGGTAGAGGAACGCCGCCATCGCGTCCCGGTTCACCGGGCTGGCCGGGCGGAAGGTGCCGTCCGCGTAGCCAGTGGTGATGCCCGTCTCGGCCAGCCAGGAGATCTCGCGGTAGAAGGGGTGGCCGAGCGGGACGTCGGAGAACAGCGGCGTCGCCGGGGGCTCGTAGCCGTCGAGGTCGACGCCGGCGTACCGGAACAGGAACGCGGCCATCGCGTCACGGTTGATCGCGGCGGCCGGACGGTAGGTCCCGTCGGAGTACCCCGTCGTGATGCCGGCCTGCGCCATCCACAGGACCTCGCCGGCGAAGGGGTGCTCGGCCGCGACGTCGCGGAACAGCGGCGCGCCCGGCGCGACGACGACGTGCACCGGAGCGCTGCTCACCTCGTCACCGAGCGGGTGGACGGCGGTGACGACGATCGAGTGCGGGCCCGCGGACACCGGCAGCAGCAGCTCGGTCACCGTCGGCCCGAGGCGGCGCACGGTGTCGCCGTCGAGCGTCACGTCGGTGTACGCCCCCGGCGCGGCCGGGCTCACCGTCCACCGGACCCGCAGCGGCGAGCCGGCACCCGGGCCGACGGGCTCGACGGTGGCCGTGACGGTGGGCGGGGCGATGGTGAAGCTCGTCGTGGTCTCCGGGGAGCTCCCGACGGCGTTGCGGGCACGCACGGCGACCGTGTACCGGCCCGGGGCCAGGTCGGTCAGAGTGGGCGGCGCACCACCGGCCGGGACGAACGTCGTGCCACCCGGCGTCAGCGTCACGTCGAAGCCGAGGGTGTCGGGGTAGGCCCGGTCCGCCCGGCAGGTCACCTGTGCGCTGGTGAAGGCCACGTCGGCACGCAGGTCCGTCGGCGCCGTGGGCAGGGCGCCCGCCGAGACGGTGACGGGCGCGCTGGTCGAGACGTTGCCGGCGCGGTCGACGGCCTGGACGCGGAGCTCGTGCGCCCCCCGGCCGAGGTAGGCGGTGTCGCTGGTCGTGGCCGCCGGTCGGGGCGCCCCCTGGTGCCCGTCGGTCACCAGGCGGTACCCGACGACGCCCGTACCGGCGTCAGCCCCAACGGCCCACGCGATCGGGGTGAGGAGGAGCTCGCGCACCCACGTCGCCGTCGTCGGTGAGGTGATCACCGGCGCGCTCGGCGGCGCGACGTCGAGGCTCCGGGGCGTGACGGCGACGCTGGCGCCGGCCGCGTCGCGGGCGAGCACGGCGACCGCGTAGTCCGAACCGCGCAGGTCCAGCACCGTGCCCGCGCCGAACGCGAACTCCGCGGTCGTGGTGACGTGCAGCTGCTGGCTGACGATCGCGCCGTCGCGGACCAGCAGGCGGCGCACGGCGACGCCCTGGGGCTCGGGCTCCACGTAGACGGCGGTCCCGTCGGCCATCGGCACGCGCACCGCCGTCGTCGGCGTCGCGCCACTGCCGACCGCGAGCGGTACGACCAGACTCCGGGCGGGATCGGCCGCCGTCGACCGCGGCCACCCCAGGGCCTCCGCCTCCGGCGCGCTCACGGCGAGCGTGGCCAGCGACAGCGCGGCCCAGCTGTCCATGACGTCCCGGCCGAAGCCGCCCGACCGCTCGCAGCCGGTCGGCAGGGTGACCGAGACGTCCGTCATCGGGCAGCGGAGCCCCTCGGCGTCGTCGAGCCCCAGCGTGTGGCCCACCGCGTGCGCCCAGACGACATCGCTCGACGATCCGTTGACCACGGTCTCCGGGCCGCCGACCGAGGACGCCGCCACGAAGCAGCCGACGCGGTACTGGCTGTAGACGACGACGTGCACCGTCGGGTCCAGGGGGCCGGTGATCCCGTGCCCGGCGAGCGCGGCGTTGCGCAGGACGGCCGGGTCGCAGCTGCTGGGCTGCGGGATGCGGACGGGCGCGCGCACGTCGGAGGTCATGGTCATCGCGCCCGCGGACGCCGCCGTCCAGAAGGCGGCCGTGCTGGTCGCGCGGTAGCCCGCGACGCTCGCCACGTCCGCGACCTCCATGTCGGTCGCGGTGGACCAGGCGACGGGCAGGACGAGAAGCGTCTGGGCGCCCAGCACGGTGGGCGGCGCGGCGGGTGCCGGGCCGTTGGGGACGACGTCGGCCACCGCCACGTCGCCGGGCGTCGCGCTGCCGGCGGCCGCGAGGGCCTCGGCCAGCGAGAACGACGTCGGCGCGGTGAGCCGGAGGGTGACGGGCTCCGCGGCGGTGAGGCTGTCGGCGAGAGCGGTCGGCACCGGGACGTAGGTGCCGCCGGCGTCCACGACGACGGAGTCGGGCGCGTCCAGGCCGCTGTCGTACGCGAACGTGCGCACGACGCCGTCGACGGCGATGGTCTGGGTGTCGGCCGCCTGGGCCGCGCCGGGGCTCAGGGTGGTGAGGACGAGGGCGGCTGCGGCCGCCGCGGCGGACTCGCGCAGGCGGGGTCGGCGTCCGGACATGAGGTGCTCCTGGGTGTCGACGGGGCGCCCGCGCCAGCGCAGGCCGGGAACTTCATCGGTCGTCGGGCGGTCGGGCGTGAGCCCTCAGCCGGCGATCGCCGCCCGCACGCGCTTCACCGACACCGGGTGCGCCGTTCCGAGCTGCTGCGCGAACAGCGAGACGCGCAGCTCCTCGACCATCCAGCGGGCGCGCTCGAGGCGCTCGTCCCGGTCGGCGTCGGCCGCCGCCCTGCGCGCGGCCGCGCCGGCGGCGTCGTAGGCGTCCGTGACCTCCGCGAGCTGCCAGGCCAGCGACTCGTCGCGGCTGGGGCTCTCGGCCGCCTTGGCCAGCCGGTAGCGCGCCGCCCGCAGGTACCGCACCAGGTGCGGGAGCCGCGCGGCGCCGGACTCGACGACGAACCCGTCGTGGACCAGCCCGGCGAGCTGGCCGCGCACCTCGTGCACCGTGGAGAGCAGGGCGAGGGACGTCGTCGCGCGCAGCTCCGCGTCCAGCTCGCGCGCCGCCGCGAGGACGGCGACGACGTCGCGCGCCACCGCGTACGTGCGGTCCTCGACGGCGTCGCGCAGGGC
>JAEWYD010000407.1 GCA_023462275.1 Actinomycetes bacterium | reverse complement strand
GGTCGAGGCCGCGGACCTGCCGGGCGCAGTCGCCGACGCCGTCGGGCGGTACGCGGCCGGCGACGTCGCGGCGCTCGCCGACGTGCCGGTCGCCCAGCCCGGCGGGGCCTTCCACCAGGAGGTCTGGCGGGTGATGCGGACCATCCCCGCCGGCAGCACGGTCAGCTACACCGAGCTGGCGGCCATGGCCGGACGACCGGCGGCGGTCCGGGCGGCCGCGTCGGCGTGCGCGCGCAACCTGGTCGCGCCCTTCGTGCCGTGCCACCGCGTGCTGCGCTCCGACGGTGCGCTCGGCGGCTACGCGTACGGGCTCGACGCCAAGCGGGCCCTCCTCGCGCACGAGCGGGGCGCCGTCGAGGCCTGACGCCCGGGCCCGACGCGTCAGAGCTTGCGGACGATCGTCCCCACCACGAGCGCGGCGAGCGCCGCCCCGGCGCCGAGCACCGCCCAGCCCTCCCGGGTCGGCTCCGGCTCGTCGGCGCCGGGCACCTCTCCGGTGACCTTGCGCCGGAGCGACGCGAGCGCGATCTTCGCCTCGTCCAGCGCCTCCTCGGCGCGGGTGCGGGGGTTGAGGCGCTCGGACAGCTCGTCGACCGTGGCGCGCAGCTCGGCGCGGGTGCGCGCGATCTCCGCCTCGATCTCGGCCTGGGTCCGCGGCGTCGCCGACGGCGTCGTGCTCATCGCTCCTCCTTCGCGAGCCCCTGCTTGAGGGCGTCGACGTCAGCCTTGATGCTCGCCTGGGCCCGCTCGGGGACCGGCGGGGTGCCCCTGTCGAGCGCCCTCTTGCCGAGGACGCCGAGCAGCGCGGCGAGGCCGAAGATCAGCACCGTGACGATGAGGGCCGCCAGCCAGGCCGGGAGCCCCTCCGCGATGCCCAGCACGATCGTCGCGATGAGGACGCCGGTGCCCCAGAACGCCAGCACGGCCGCGCCGGCGAAGAGCCCGAGCCCGATGCCGGCGTGCTTCGCCTTCTCGGCAACCTCGGCCTTGGCGAGCGCGATCTCGTTGCGGATCAGGCTGGACAGCTTCTCGGACAGCGCGGAGACGAGCTCCCCGATGCTTGCACGGTCGTCGCGCCTGATGTCCACGGGGCCCTCCGTCGCTCGATGATCACCGGCTGCGACCCATTCTCTGCCACCGGAGCGCCGAGCGCAGGGCGTTCCCGCGCGGCCCGGAGACGACGACGCCCCGCCGGTGAGGGCGGGGCGGGTGGCGATGCAGGAGCGGATGCGGTGGAGCACGTTCAACGGTGGCCACTGGCAGGGTCGAACTGCCGACCTTTCGATTTTCAGTCGAACGCTCTACCAACTGAGCTAAGTGGCCGAGACGGCCACCCGGATCTCTCCGGATGGCCGACGGAGCGACCCCGACGGGACTTGAACCCGCGACCTCCGCCGTGACAGGGCGGCGCGCTAACCAGACTGCGCTACGGGGCCTCGAGTGGTGCTGAGGCTCTTGCTGTACTGCTGCCGTGCTCTGTTCGTACCCCCAACGGGATTCGAACCCGTGCTACCGCCGTGAAAGGGCGGGGTCCTAGGCCGCTAGACGATGGGGGCCCGTGAGGGGCGCCCGGTACCTCAAGCGCCGGAGACCTCGGAAAGCATACGGTCTCCGGCCGGGAACTCCAAAGCCGGGTGCCCGCCGCAGGTGCGGGGCTGCCCCCGCGCGCTCCCGGGCGACACAATGGCGTGGTGGTCGACATGTCGCGCGAGCGCTTCGAGGACGCGGTCCGCGATGCCCTCGACCTGATCCCCGACGAGCTCGCGGCGCAGATGGACAACGTCGTCGTGCTGGTGGAGGACGACCCCCCGGACGACGAGCCCGACCTCCTCGGCCTGTACGAGGGTGTCGCGCTCACGGAGCGCGACGGCTGGTGGGCGGCCGGGAGCCTGCCGGACCGGATCACGATCTTCCGCAACCCGACGCTCGCGATCTGCGACACGGCCGAGGAGGTCACCGAGGAGGTGGCCGTCACGGTGGTCCACGAGATCGCGCACCACTTCGGGATCGACGACGACCGGCTGCACGAGCTGGGGTGGGGGTGAGGGCGTGAGGACCGGCATCGTGCTGCTGCCGCAGGACCCCTGGCGGGTCGCGGCCGACCGGTGGCGCCGGGCCGAGGCCTACGGGTTCGACCACGCGTGGACCTACGACCACCTGGCCTGGCGGTCTCTCGCGGACCAGCCGTGGTTCGCGACGGTCCCGCTGCTCGCGGCCGCGGCCGCGGTCACGGACGTGATCCGGCTCGGCACGTGGGTCGCGAGCCCCAACTTCCGGCACCCGGTGCCCTTCGCCAAGGACCTCATGGGGCTCGACGACGTCAGCGACGGGCGGCTGCTCGTGGGCCTGGGGGCCGGGGGGACCGGGTACGACGCCGGGGTGCTGGGACCGGCGTGGTCCCCGGCCGAGCGGGCCGCCCGGTTCGCCGAGTTCGTAGACCTGCTGGACGAGCTGCTCACGCACCCGGTGACGGAGCGCACCGGCGAGTTCTACGAGGCGCACGGCGCCCGCATGCTCCCCGGCTGCGTCCAGCGGCCACGCGTGCCGTTCGTCGTCGCCGCGAACGGCCCGAAGGCGATGCGCGTCGCCGCCCGGCACGGGCAGGGCTGGGCGACGTACGGGCCCGCGGTCGAGCCGGACGGCTCCGGCGCCGGGGCCGTCGCGGACGCCTGGGAGCGGTGGTGGGCCGGGCTCGGCGTCCTGGTCGGGCGCTTCGAGGCCGCGGTGCGCGACGCGGGACGGGACCCGGCGTCGGTCGACCGCTACCTGAACGTCGACTCGGCGCCCGTGTTCTCCCTCAGCTCGACCGACGTCTTCACCGAGTGCGTGACGCGGGCCCGGGCGCTCGGCTTCACCGACCTCGTCGTGCACTGGCCGCGGCGCGAGGGCATCTACGCCGGCCGGGAGGACGTGCTCGAGGACGTGGCGGCGATGCTGCCGGAGGTGCGGGCCGGCTAGCGGCCGGGCGCTCGGCCCGGCTGGCCGAGCCACGCGCTGGAGACCATGTCGCCCAGCGTGTGCCGCATGGTCCAGCCCAGGTCCTGCGCCGCCAGGGCGCCGTCGGCCACGATCCTCGCCGGGTCGCCCGGCCGCCGGGGCCCGACCTCGGGGGTGAAGGGCGTCCCGGTGACCTGCGCGACCGTCGTCATGATCTGGCGCACGGAGACGCCCTCGCCGCTGCCGAGGTTGTACACCGGCCGCAGCGGGCGCCCCTCGGCGAGCGCGCGGGCCGCTGTCACGTGCGCGGCGGCCAGGTCCACGACGTGCACGTAGTCCCGCACGCACGTCCCGTCGGGCGTCGGGTAGTCGTCGCCGTTGATGTGCGGGGTGCGGCCCTCGACGAGCGCGCCGAGGACCAGCGGGAAGAGGTTGTGCGGGCTCGCGTCGTAGAGGTCGGGGGAGCCCGAGCCGACCACGTTGAAGTAGCGCAGCGACGTGTGCCGCAGGGGAGTCGGCCCACCGGCGGACGCGCGCGCGGCGTCGGCGATGAGCCACTCGCCGATCAGCTTGCTCTCGCCGTACGGCGACTCGGGCGCGGTTGGGGTGTCCTCCGTCACGACGTCGGCAGCGGGCGTGCCGTAGACCGCCGCGCTGGACGAGTAGACGATCGCCGGGACGCCGGCGTCGGCCATCGCGGCGAGCAGCCGGGTGGTGCCGGTGACGTTCTGCTCGTACGTGTGCAGCGGCCGGCGCACGCTCTCGCCCGCGAACTTGTAGCCGGCCAGGTGCACGACGCCGGTCACGGCGTGGTCGCGTAGTGCCGCGGTCACCGCGTCGGTGTCCAGGACGGACGCGCGCACCAGCGGGACGTCGTCGGGCACGAAGGCGGCCACGCCCGTCGAGAGGTCGTCGAGCACGACGACGTCGGTGCCGTCGGCGCGGAACGCCCGCACGACGTGGGCGCCGATGTAGCCGGCCCCGCCGGTCACGAGCCAGGTCATCCGTCCTCCGAGTGGTCAGCGGGTCGGTACGCCGAAACCAGCCGCTGGGAACAACGGGCTGTTCGGAACGCAGCGGTGCCCGGCGACCAGCGTCGCCGGGCACCAGCATGCCGGATCAGACGGTGTAGCGCCGACGACCCATGAGGTTGGCCGCGATGAGCACGCCCACCACCGCGAGGGCGAGCTGGATCAGCAGCTCGATCCAGTCGATGCCGGCGGTGTCCTCCACCCCCAGGCCACGGGCCAGCCACGACCCGATGAGAGCCGCCACGATCCCGACGACGATCGTCACCAGGATCGAGATGCGCTGGCGGCCCGGAGCGAGCAACCGACCCAGCGCACCGATGATCGCGCCGATGATGATGGCGCCGATGATGCTTCCGATAGTCATGTCATCACCCCTCGATCGAAGGTCCGGGTCAGGGGGTTGACCCACTGCGACGCTAAGTCGTGTGTCCGCTCTCCGCACGGCGAGGAGGTTTCTCCCCATCCGCCCGGGACGTCCTAGCCTGGGGCGATGATCCCCTCCGCCGTCCCGTCCCAGGGGTCCGGCATGTCCCCGGTGGCCGTCGTGCTCGCCGTCGCGGCCGCCCTGATCCTCGCCCTCCTGCTCGCCGAGGCGCTGTCAGTCCTCGCCCGCGGCGGCAGCCGTCGCCGGGGGCTCCCGCCGCGGCTGGCCCGGGCCCTCCGGCTGCCCGTGCGGGCGCTCCTGCTGGTGGTCTGCGTCGGGGGCGCCGTGGCCCTCGTGGTCGACCGGCCGGCCCGCGGCTTCACGATGACGACGCGGCTGCTCGCGGTCGCCGCGCTCACCTGGGTGCTGGCG
>JAEWYD010000406.1 GCA_023462275.1 Actinomycetes bacterium | reverse complement strand
CCCCGGCCGGGTGAGCCACGCGCCGTGGGACGGCTCGCTGATCGGCGAGGTGCCGGGCTGCACGGCCGACGACGTCGACCTCGCCGTGCGTCGGGCGCGCGCCGCGCAGCCGGCCTGGGCGGCCCTCCCGCTCGCCCGGCGCGCCGCCGTCGTGCGCACGTTCGCCGACCTGGTGCTCGACCGCGAGGCGGAGATCCTGGACCTGGTGCAGGCCGAGACGGGCAAGAACCGGCTCAGCGCGTTCGAGGAGCTCGCCGACGTCGCACTCACCGCCGCCTACTACGCCCGCACGGCGCGCCGGCACCTGCGGCCCCGCCGTCGGCGTGGTGCGATCCCGGGCCTGACCAGCACCGTCGAGCTGCGCCACCCCAAGGGCGTCGTCGGCGTGATCGCACCGTGGAACTACCCGCTGACCCTCGCCGTGAGCGACGCGATTCCCGCCCTGCTCGCGGGCAACGCCGTCGTGCTCAAGCCGGACTCCCAGACGCCGTTCACGGCCCTGCTCGCCGTCCGCCTGCTGCGCGAGGCCGGCCTGCCCGCGGACGTGCTGCCCGTGGTCACAGGCCCCGGCACCGAGATCGGGCCGGCCATGATCGAGCGGGTCGACTACCTGATGTTCACCGGCAGCACCCGCACGGGGCGCACCATCGCGGCGCAGTGCGGCGAGCGCCTGATCGGCTTCTCGGCCGAGCTCGGCGGCAAGAACGCCATGCTCGTGCTCGACGACGCCGACCTCGACCGGGCCGTGGAGGGCGCGGTCCAGGCGTGCTTCTCCAACTCGGGCCAGCTCTGCATCAGCATCGAGCGCATCTACGTCGCCGACGCCGTGCACGACGAGTTCGTCGCCCGCCTGGCCGACCGCGTTGCCGGGCTGCGTGTGGGGCCGGGTGCGGACTGGGACGTCGAGATGGGCTCGCTCGTGAGCGAGGCCCAGCTGGCCACCGTGACCGCCCACCTCGCCGACGCCGTCGCCAAGGGCGCCCTCGTCCTGGCGGGCGGCCGTCCCCTGCCGGAGATCGGGCCGCTCTTCTACGCGCCCACGCTGCTGACGGGCGTCACCGATGCGATGACGGTGGCGCGCACGGAGACGTTCGGGCCGGTGGTCAGCGTCTACCGGGTGGCCGACGACGACGAGGCCGTGCGTCTCGCCAACGACACGCCCTACGGGCTCAACGCGTCGGTGTGGTCGCGAACCCGCGGCCGGGCCGTCGCCGCGCGGCTGCACGCCGGCACGGTGAACGTGAACGAGGGCTACGCCGCCGCGTGGGCGTCCCATGACGCGCCGATGGGCGGCGTGGGCGAGTCCGGCGTCGGGCGCCGCCACGGACGCGAGGGCATCCACAAGTACACCGAGCCGCAGACGGTCGCGGTGCAGCGCCTGATCCCCGTCGGCCCGTCGCCAGCACTGGGCGGCGAGGCGTACGCGCGCTTCATGTCCGCCGCCGTGCGCGTCATGCGCCGGCTCCCCTGACGGGCCACCAGCTCCACCTGCTCCACGGGACCCACGAGAGGACGAGGAGAACCATGGCCGGCACACCCCTGGGCGGCTCGACGGTGCTCATCACGGGCGGTGCCTCCGGCATCGGCCGCCGGATGGCGATCGGCGCGGCGCGACGGGGGGCGAACGTCGTGATCTGGGACCGGGACGGCGACCGCGCCGGCGCCGTTCGCGACGACATCCGGTCGCACCGCCTGCCCGCGGCCGCGCACACCGTCGACGTCACCGACCGCGCTGCCGTGCGGGCCGCGGCCGAGGCGACCGGCCCGGTCGACGTCGTCGTCAACAACGCCGGCATCGTCACCGGCAAGCCGCTGCTCGAGGCGAGCGACGAGTCCATCGAGCGCACGATGGCGGTCAACGTGCTCTCCCTGTACTGGGTGACGCGCGCGTTCCTGCCCGGGATGCTCCAGCGCCGGCGCGGCACGGTGGTGACGATCGCGAGCGCGGCCGGCCTGGTCGGCGTCGCGCGCCAGACCGACTACGCGGCGAGCAAGTGGGCCGCCGTCGGCTTCACCGAGTCGCTGCGCGCCGAGCTGCGCGCCACCCGCTCGCCGGTGCGCACGCTCGTCGTCTGCCCGTACTACATCGACACCGGCATGTTCGAGGGCGTGCGCACGCGCGTGCCCTGGCTCCTGCCGATCCTCAAGGAGGGCGACGTCGCGCGGGCCGTCCTCGACGGTGTCGAGCGCGGCCGGCAGCAGCTCATCCTGCCGCCGGTGGTCGGCGTGCTCCCGCTGGCCCGGGCGCTACCGGTGCGGGCCTTCGACGCGGTGACGGACCTCATGGGGGTCAACCGCACGATGGACCACTTCACGGGCCGCGGCTGACCTCGCGCGCGACGACGCCACGGAGGACGGCGCCGCCGCCGGCGGGAACGGGCACCCGCCGTCGGCGGTTGGTGCCAGGATCGGCGGGTGCTGACGACCGCCCACTACGAGGTGCCGGGCACCCTGCAGGTCATCTCGGCCCTGGGCCCGGTCTTCGCGCTGGCCGCCGCCGTGATCGCGGCCCTGATCGCCTACGGCACCCTCCAGCAGCGCCGGGCGGCCGACGCGAAGTCAGAGTGGTGGCGCCGGACGCAGTGGGCTCTCGAGCAGCTCCTCTCCGGCGATCCGCAGCGCGCGAACGTCGGGACGAGCATGCTCAACGTCCTCGTGGCGAGCGACCTGGCGACCGAGGAGGAACTCGACCTGCTCCGCTCTGCATGGGACGATGTTCTCGGACCAGTCGTTGATGACGTCACGGCGGATGCCGATGTCGTCCTGGACGAAGGGAGTGACGATGGCGACGGCGATGGAGCTACCGACTGACGGCCGCAAGGTCGTGCGCGTCACCCGCGCCCAGGTCAACGCGGCGCAGGGCCGCATGATCGCGGACCGCAAGCAGGGCAGGTCGACGCCCGAGTGGATCGTCAAGGTCGCGAACGCACGGTCCCGGCGCGGCTGACCGGCGCCACACCGCGGGCGACCGGAACCGAGCCCTAGACGGCAACCTCGAACCACACCGTCTTGCCGTCCGGTTGAGGGTCCACACCCCACCGGTGCGCAAGCCGGTCGATGAGCATGACGCCGCGCCCGCCGAGCGCCGTCGGTCCGACGTCCAGCACGACCGGCGGGTCCGTGCTGCGGTCCGTCACCGCGATGCGGACGACGCCGTCGTCCCTCTCCACGTCGATGTCGACCGGCGCGCCCGGAGGACCGTGGCGCACGGCGTTCGTCATGGCCTCCGTCGCGAGGAGGGCCACGGTGCCGACCGCGTTCTCGGGCGCGCCGACGGCTCGAGCCCGGTCCACGACCCAGTGGCGAACACGGGGGATCTCGTGGACGTCCGCCATCGCTCGCACCGTCCCCCCGTTTCGCGGTCCTGGCCACCGTTCGACACCTCCAGGGTGCCGCCAGGACCGCAGGCTCGCACGTCGAGGCCGGACGACGGCAGTCAGCGGCACGCGGACGCCGCCGTCCGCACCGTGAGGCCGCACGCGTCCAGAACCTCGCGGACCACGCCGGGGACGGCGCCGGTCAGGGGCACCGCACCGCCGGACGTGACCGCGCCCAGCTCGGCCAGGACCGCGACGCCGGCGGCGCAGAAGAACGTCACCCCCGAGCAGTCGACCAGCGGCGGCGGTCCGTCGGCGAGCCGTCGCGCCACGCGCGCGGCCCTCTCGAGGACGGTCGCGTCGATCTCCCCGGCCATGACGACCGTGGGACCGGCGGAACCCCCGACCACGCGGATCGAGCCGGGCCGAGGTGTGTCTCCCTGCGCGCGCGCACGGACGCCGATGGAGGCCATCGTCTCTCCTGAGTGGCGGGGTGCGCACGGGTGAGACCGTGTGCTCTCGTGCCGTAGTGGCGGACCGCCTGGGAAACGACGGGGGTGCCCGAGGACCGGGCGTGCAGCCAGCCTTGCACGCCTGTCAAGCGGAGACCGCCGACGGGCGCGCCGGGCGCCCCCGTGTGACGCTCGATCGCCTACCCGAACTCCGCTGGGGGCACCGACGATGCGCGCCATGACCTACCGCGGGCCGTACAGGTCCGCGTCGAGGACAAGCCCGACCCGAGGATCGAGCACCCGAACGACGCGATCGTCCGCGTCTCGCTGGCGGCGATCTGCGGCTCCGACCTGGACATCTACCACGGGCTCCTGCCGCGGCCAGCGTGCTGCGCGGCGCCGCGCGCGCCCTGCACTGAGCGACCCCGGGGGAACGGCGGGCGCCCGGCCACCCCGG
>JAEWYD010000405.1 GCA_023462275.1 Actinomycetes bacterium | reverse complement strand
GCGTGAGGGTCTCGTCCCGCCGCGCCTCCCGCCGCCCGCCGCCCGCCGCACTCCCGCGTCGGGCCGGGCCGGTCGGCCGTTGTCGTCGACCGCTGCCATCCCGCACCATCGCTGCCGCACCGGTCCGACCGCTGCCGCTTGAACGGCAGCGGTGGCGTGAGCCGGCAGCGCTCGCGGGGTGCGGGGTGCGGGGTGAGGTGCGGGGGGAGGGCGGTGGCGTGAGCCGGCAGCGATCGGCGGGTGAAGGCGCCCAACCCCTTACGCCCACGGGCCCCCGGCCGATCCTCTAGGTGCAGGGCCCACGGAAGGGCCGCACGCACACCCAGGGATGGACTCGCCGTGATCACCGTGACGCGCCTCAACGGACAGCAGCTGGCGGTGAACCCTGACCTCATCCAGCGCATCGAGTCCACGCCGGACACGATCGTCACCCTGATCGACGGCACCAAGTACGTCATCGAGGAGACGCCCGCCGAGGTCGCCGACCGGATCATCACCTTCCGGGCCACCGTCGTCGCGCGCACCATGCGCATCGCCGAGCAGGAGGACGCCGCGAGCGACGTGACCGTCGCCGCCGTCACCAAGCTCCGGAGCACGGGCCGCGGGCTCTCCGCGGTGCCGGAGGCGCACTGATGGACCCGGCAACCCTCACCGGCTTCGTCGTCGCCATCGGCTCGGTGCTCGCGGCGATCGTCATGGAGGGCTCCAGCCCCATGTCGGTCGTGCTGCCCGCGCCGATGATGCTCGTCATCGGCGGCACGCTGGGCGCCGGCCTGGCCAGCTCCACGCTCCCCGACGCGATCCGCGCGTTCTCCTCGCTGCCCAAGTGGCTCATGTTCAAGAAGCCCGACATGGACGCGATCGTGCAGACCATCGTCGGCCTCGCCGACCGGGCCCGCCGCGAGGGCCTGCTCTCGCTGGAGAGCGCGGCGCGCGACGTCGAGGACGAGTTCCTGCGCAGCGGCCTGCAGGCTGCCATCGACGGCACCGACCCCGACGACCTGCGCGACATGCTCGAGGACCGCATCGCGAGCAAGCGCAAGCAGGACAAGACCACCGCCCGGTACTTCAGCGCGATGGGCGGCTACGCGCCGACCATCGGCATCATCGGCACCGTCGTCTCCCTCGTGCACGTCCTGGAGAACCTCTCCAACCCGTCCGAGATCGGCCCGCTCATCGCGTCGGCGTTCGTCGCCACCCTGTGGGGCCTGCTCACCGCGAACACCATCTGGCTCCCGCTCGGCGCCCGCGTCACGCGTGCCTCGGAGATCGAGTCCGCCGCCATGGAGGTCACCCTCGAGGGCCTGCTCGCCATCCAGTCCGGCGCGAACCCGCGCGTCGTCGGCCTCCGCCTGCGCAGCCTGCTGCCGCCCGGGGAGAGCAAGACGAAGGAGAAGGCGGCATGAGCAGCCCCAACAAGCGCCGCCGCAAGGGCGAGGAGCACGAGGAGGAGGAGAACCACGAGCGCTGGGCGGTCAGCTACGCCGACATGATGACCGTGCTCGTCGGGCTCTTCATCGTCCTGTACTCCATCAGCCAGGTGGACCAGCAGAAGTTCGAGCAGCTGCGTCAGTCGCTGGCGATGGGCTTCGGCAACCGTGCGCCCTCCATGCTCGAGGGCAGCAGCGGCGCCCTCACGGGCATCGACGCCCTCGCGATCAAGCCGGACATCGCCACGGACAGCGACATCACGCCCCAGATGGTCAGCGGCAACGCCGAGGACGGGCCGTCGCAGGCGGACCTCGACATGCAGGCCGCCGTCGCGGAGTACGACCACCTGCAGGAGATCGAGGCGCAGGTCAACCAGGTCCTGAACAACGAGGGCCTCGGCGACCGGGTGCGGTTCCGCATCACCGAGCGCGGCCTGGTCATCGGCATGGTCGCCGACGACGTCTTCTTCACCGCGGCGAGCGCGGACCTCAGCCCGACGGCGGTCCGGGTCATCGACTCCGTCTCGACGGTCGTCGTCCCGCTGCCCAACCAGCTCTCGATCGAGGGCTACGCGAACATCCTGCCGGTGTCCGGCCGCTACGCCACCAACTGGGAGCTGTCGTCCGACCGGGCCACCCAGGTGCTGCGCCGCATGGTCGAGTACAACGGCATGCCCGGGAACCGGGTCGCGGCCGTCGGGTACGGCGACGCCCGCCCGCTCGACGACCCGAACGCGGACCCCCTGTCCGTGAACCGGCGCGTCGACGTCGTCGTCCTGAGCAGTCTCCCCGAGGAGATCCGGATGCTCCTTCCCGTGATTGCGGCGCAGAGAGGATGAGCGAGATGACCGAGCAGCGCGTCATCGCCAGCGCCAAGCCCAAGATCGGCGCCCGGCCGCAGCCGGCGCCCGCCCCCGAGCCCGAGAAGCCGGCCGGCAAGAGCAAGAAGAAGCTCGTGCTGCTGCTCGCCCTCGTCCTGCTCGTCGGCGGCGGGGCCGGGTACTGGTTCTTCCTCAAGCCGGCCGCGCCCGCCGCGGGTGCGGAGGTCGCCGCGACGCCGACGCCGGAGCCCGGGTCGGTCGTCGTCATCGACCCGATCAGCCTCAACCTCGCCGAGGGCCACTACCTGCAGGTGGGCATCGGGCTGCAGCTCACCAAGGACGTCCACGAGGACCCCGACACCGCGCGGGCCCTCGACCAGGTCGTCTCCCTGTTCTCCGGCCGCTCGATGGCCGAGGTGACGTCCGCCGAGGGCCGCGAGGCCCTGCGCGCGGAGCTCGAGAAGCGTCTCGCCGAGGTCTACGAGGGCGAGGTGATGGACGTCTACTTCACGGACTACGTCACCCAGTGAGGTGAGCCGAGCCGGCACGGATGCCGGCCACGTCCACGGCGCCACGGAGGGCGCCACGTCACCGGCGGGACACCGCCGGGTGAGAGGGCCAGGTTTTCCCTCAACGCACACCTCGTGCTGCCGATCGGGACCTCGTGATGGCGGCGGGCGGTGTCAAGCGGCGCAAGCGATCGGGTGCGCCCGAGACGTACGACTTCCGGCGACCCATGACGCTCGCGCGCGAGCACGGCCGCGTCCTGGAGATGGCGTTCGAGACGTACGCGCGCCAGTGGGCCACGCAGCTGACGTCGCGCCTGCGGGTCGTGTCCAGCGTGACGCTCGAGTCCGTGGAGATGCGCTCCTACGACGAGTACGTCGGGGGCCTGCCGGCGATGACCGCGATGGTCATGTGCGGCGTCGAGCCGGGGCGGTCCAGCGCCGTCCTGCAGCTCCCCATGGACACCGCGATGGTCTGGATCGACCACATGCTCGGCGGCCCCGGCGTCCCGCTCGCCGAAGAGCGCGAGTTCACCGACATCGAGTGGCACCTGCTGCGGGACCTGCTGCAGCACGCGCTCGGTGACCTCACCTACGCCTTCGCCTCGATCTGCCCCCTGCAGGTCACGCTCCGCTCCGTGCAGTACAACCCGCAGTTCGTGCAGGCGGTCGCCGCCTCCGAGCCCGTGATCATCGGGACGTTCGGGCTGCACGTCGCCGAGCGCGAGACCACCGCGACGCTCATGATCCCCGCCGACACGCTGCTCGCGTCGCTGCGGGCCGGCGAGGCCCACGACAGCCGCACCGCCGAGGAGATCGCCGCCCACCACGTCGCCCACGCCCGGATGACCGAGCAGGTGCTCGACGTCCCGGTCGGCGTCCAGGTGCGGTTCGCCCCGCTGCAGGTGCCCGCCGCCCGGGTCGACCAGCTCTCGGTCGGCGACGTCGTCCCCCTGCACCACCGCGCCGACGCGCCGCTGGACGTCGTCGTCGGTGACGTGCGCCTGGCCACCGCCGCGATCGGCGCGAACGGCTCCCGCCTCGCCTGCCTGGTCGTCACATCGGAGGAGAACTGATGACCGCTGTCACCGACACCACCACGACGATCGCCCGCGCGGCCGCCGGTGAGCTGGCCCGGCTGCTGCCGGCGTCGGTGCCGCTCGTCGTGGGCGACGTCGCCACCCCGCCCGCACGGGATGCCGTCGCCGTGAGCGCCGGGTTCGTCGGCGCGCAGAGCGCGGACCTGGTCGTCGTCGCCGACGCCGCGATCGCGGATGCCCTGGCCGGCGGCGCGGTCTCGCTCGCCGACGCGCTGCGGCCCGCCCTCGAGG
>JAEWYD010000404.1 GCA_023462275.1 Actinomycetes bacterium | reverse complement strand
AGCCGGAGCCGGTGGGCGCGCGCGACGCCGGCTGAGGCCCGCCACGCACACGGGGGCCCGACCGCGACCGTGCCGGCCCGCACGCCCCAGGCCCGCTAGGCGTTGCGCCGTGCGTCCACCGGGATCGCCGCCATGCCCTGCGTGCCCGGCGGGTCCTGCACGGCGTGAGGGGCGGTTGCGGCCGCCACCATCTCCCGTCCGGGCAGCAGGAGCGCCGCGGCGAGCCCGACGACCATGAGCGCCACGGCGCACCAGAATGTCGTGCCGAAGGCGTCCGCGGCCTCGGCGGCGGAGCTGGCGGCGGCGGTCTGCTGCTGGAGGAGGACCGCGATGAGCGCGATGCCGAACGAGCCGCCGACCTGCTGCGCCACGCGCGTGACGATGCTGGCCTGGGGGATCTCGTCGTGGGCGAGGCCGACGTAGGCCGACGCCATGAGCGGCATGAACACCGCTCCGAGCCCGACGCCGCGCGCCAGCAGCACCGTGCCCAGCAGCCAGCCGCTGGTCGAGGTGTCGGCGAGCGCGAAGGGCACCGTCGCGGCGGTCATCACGGCGAACCCGCCGACGACGACCCACCTGGCGCCGATGGAGTCGGTGAGGCGACCGGCGAGGCTCCGCGAGGCCAGTGCCCCGACGCCCTGCGGGACGAGGAGGAGCCCCGTCGCGAGCGGGTCCGAGCCGCGGAGGACCTGGTAGAAGAGCGGCAGGACGAACATCGCGCCGTACATCGCCATGCCCGCCGCGAAGCTCACCAGCGTGGCCATGGCGAGCGGCCGGTGCCGCAGCAGCGCGACGTCGATGAGGGCGTCCGGCCCGCGGCGCAGCGCGTGCAGCACGTACGTGACGCAGAGCGACAGCCCGACCGCGCACGGCAGCAGCACGTCCGGGTGGCCGAAGCCGCCGTCCCCCGTGACCCGGGACAGCCCGAGGACGAGGGCGACGACACCGATGGTCGCGAGCGCGAGGCCGACGACGTCGAGCCGCGGCCGGGTCGTCGGCGGGTCGTGGGGCAGCAGGCGGACGGCCAGGACGAGGCCGCACGCGCCGAGCGGCAGGTTGAGCCAGAACAGCCACGGCCAGTCGGCGACGTGCAGCACGAGCCCGCCGACCACGGGGCCCAGGATCGGACCGAGCGCCATGGGGAGCCCCACCACCGCCATCAGCCGGCCCACCGACCGCCCACCGGCGGCTTGCATGAGGATCGTGGCCATCAGCGGGATCACGACGCCCCCGCCGAGGCCCTGGACGGTGCGGAAGGTGATCATGCTCGGCAGGTCCCAGGCGAGCCCGCAGAGCGCCGAGCCCAGGGTGAACACGGCGAGCGCGACGAGCCAGAGGCGCTTGGCGCCCCACCTGGCCTGCGCCCACCCGGTCACGGGGATGACGGCGAACATCGCCAGCAGGTAGGCGGTGACGACCCACTGGATCGAGTCGAGCCCGGCGTCGAGGGCCGTGACGAGCCTCGGGATCGCGACGGAGAGGATGGTCGAGTCGAAGACAACGGCTGACGCCCCGACGAGGATGGCGGTGATGATGCGCCTGAGGTGCGGGTCGAGGCGGGGATCGGCAGTCTGCACGGGTGCTCCTAAGATACGCTCTGTCTCTTAGGGTGCGACGGTACAGCGGGGAGCGAAGATACGCAATGTCTCTTAATGGAGAGGGCGTCGCGCGTCGGCGGCGTGGCGTGGACCTCGAGAACGCCCTGCTCGACGCCGCGTGGCGGGAGCTGGCGGACGTCGGGTTCGACGACCTCACGTTCGAGGCGGTCGCCCGCCGCGCGGCGACCAGCCGGGCGGTGCTGTACCGCCGCTGGCCGAGCAAGGCCGAGCTGGTCGCCGCCGCCGCGCGGCACGCCATCGCCACGGAGCGTGGCCCCGTGCCGGAGCCGACCGGCACGCTGCGCGGAGACCTCCTCGCCTGGCTCCGGTGGGCGAACCGCACGGACGTGCGGACGCTCGTGACGGCGAGCCTGCACATCGGCACCGAGGCCGGCGCGGGCCCCCTGGCCTTCGCCGAGGTCCGGGAACGGCTGCTCCCACCCCGACCGGCGACGGTCATGTCGCCCATCGAGGCGGCCGTCGCCCGTGGCGAGATCGACCCCGCCCGGCTGACGCCACGGCTCGCGACCCTGCACTTCGCGCTCTTCCGGCACGAGGTGCTGTTCACGGGCCGTGCGCTGACCGAGGACGCCATCCGGGAGATCGTCGACGACATCGTCGTCCCGCTCCTGACCGCCAAGGCCTGAGGGCGACGGAGGGTCCCGCGCCGGCCCGTCAGAGCTTGCGCAGGCGCACCCGCTCGACGGCGTGGTCCGGCCCCTTGCGCAGCACCAGCGTGGCGCGGCCGCGCGTGGGCAGGATGTTCTGCTCGAGGTTGGGGGCGTTGATCGCGTCCCAGATCTCCTCGGCGCGGGCGACGGCCTCGGCGTCCGAGAGGGTCGCGAACCGCCGGAAGTACGACTCAGGCTGCGCGAACGCCGTCTGCCGCAGGGACAGGAAGCGGTCGACGTACCACTGCCGCACGTCGTCGGTGCGGGCGTCCACGTAGATGGAGAAGTCGAAGTAGTCGCTGACGGCGAGGCTCGACTCGCCGGCCGCCCGCGGGTGGGCGGGCTGCAGCACGTTGAGGCCCTCGACGATGAGGACGTCGGGCCGGTGCACCACGACGTGCTCGCCGGGCACGATGTCGTACGTCAGGTGCGAGTAGACGGGCGCGCGGACGTGGTCGCGGCCCGCCTTGATGGCGGCGAGGAAGCGCAGCAGGGCGCGTCGGTCGTACGACTCCGGGAAGCCCTTGCGCTCCATGAGGCCGCGCCGCTCGAGCTCGGCGTTCGGGTGCAGGAACCCGTCGGTGGTGATGAGCTCGACGTGCGGCGTCTCGGGCCAGCGCGCCAGGAGCTCGCGCAGCACGCGCGCCGTCGTCGACTTGCCGACGGCCACGGAGCCGGCGATGCCGATGACGTACGGCGTCAGCGGCTTCTTCTCGCCGAGGAACGTCGTGGTCGCGTCGTGGAGGCCCGCCGTCGCGCGCACGTACAGGTTGAGCAGGCGCGAGAGCGGCCGGTAGACGGCGTCCACCTCGGCGAGGTCGATCGGGTCGCCGAGGCCGCGCAGGCGCGTCACGTCGTCGTCGGTCAGGGGAAGCGGGGTGGCTGCGGACAGGCGGCTCCACGCTCGCCGGTCGAGATCCACGTAGGGGGTGGGGATGTCGGCCACGCCGCCAGTCTGCCGTAGCGGGCGGCGCCCGGGCGGGACGCATCGCCCGTCTAGACTCGGGCCCATGTGTGGAATCGTCGGATACGTCGGTGCCGGTGACCCGAGCGCGCGCCCGCTCGACGTCGTCATGGGCGGCCTGAAGCGGCTGGAGTACCGGGGCTACGACTCGGCCGGCGTCGCGCTGGTCGTGCCGGGCCTGGGCCGTCTGGCCACGTCCAAGCGCGCAGGCAAGCTCGGGAACCTGGTGGCGGCGCTGGAGGCGAACCCGCTGCCCGCGGCGACGGCGGCCATCGGGCACACGCGGTGGGCGACGCACGGCGCGCCGACGGACGTGAACGCGCACCCGCACCTGTCGGCGGACGGGCGCCTCGCCGTCATCCACAACGGCATCATCGAGAACTTCGCGACCCTGCGCGCCGAGGTCGAGGCGGCCGGCGCCCGGATGGTGTCCGAGACCGACACGGAGGTGGTCGCGCACCTGCTCGGCGCCGAGTTCGAGCGCGTCGGCGACCTCGCGACCGCCATGCGCGCCGTCGCCCCGCGCCTGCGCGGCACGTTCACCCTGCTGGCCGTGCACGCGGACGTGCCCGACGCCGTCGTCGGCACGCGGCACGACTCGCCGCTGGTCGTGGGGCTGGGCGAGGGCGAGAACTTCCTGGGCTCCGACGTCGCCGCGTTCATCGCGCACACGCGGGAGGCCATGGAGCTGGGGCAGGACCAGGTCGTCACCATCACGCCGGAGTCGGTCACCGTGACGGACTACGCCGGCACCCCGGTCGAGGCCACGCGCTACACGGTCGACTGGGACGCGAACGCCGCCGAGAAGGGCGGCTACCGGTCCTTCATGGACAAGGAGATCCACGACCAGCCGCAGGCCGTCATGGACACCCTGCTGGGCCGCACGACGCCGGACGGCCGCCTGACGCTCGACGAGGTGCGGGTCGACGAGGCCGTGCTGCGCCAGATCGACAAGATCATCGTCATCGCCTGCGGCACCGCGGCCTATGCCGGGCAGGTCGCCAAGTACGCGATCGAGCACTGGTGCCGGATCCCGGTCGAGGTCGAGCTCGCGCACGAGTTCCGGTACCGCGACCCCGTCGTGAACTCCAAGACCCTCGTCGTCGCGGTCTCGCAGTCGGGCGAGACGATGGACACGATCATGGCCGTGCGGCACGCCCGGGACCAGGGCGCGACGGTCCTCGCGATCGTCAACACCCACGGCTCGACGATCCCGCGCGAGTCCGACGCCGTGCTCTACACGCACGCGGGCCCGGAGGTCGCGGTCGCGTCCACCAAGGCGTTCCTGGCGCAGATCACGGCGGCGTACCTGCTCGGCCTGTACCTCGCCCAGCTGCGGGGCACGAAGTTCAGCGACGAGATCGCCGAGACGCTCGAGGACCTGCGGCAGATGCCGGAGAAGATCGCCAAGGTCATCGCCGGCGCCGGTCGCGTGCGGCAGATCGCGCGCTGGATGGCGGACACGTCGTCTGTGCTGTTCCTCGGCCGGCACGTGGGGTACCCGGTGGCCATGGAGGGCGCGCTCAAGCTCAAGGAGCTCGCCTACATCCACGCCGAGGGCTTCGCCGCGGGCGAGCTCAAGCACGGGCCGATCGCGCTCATCGAGCCGGGCCAGCCCGTGTTCGTCATCGTGCCGTCCCCGCGGGGCCGGGACTCGCTGCACGGCAAGGTGATCTCCAACATCCAGGAGATCCGGGCCCGTGGCGCGCGCACCCTGGTCATCGCCGAGGAGGGCGACGACGACGTCCTGCCGTTCGCGGACGAGGTCTTCTTCGTGCCGCAGACGCCCGTGCTGCTCGCGCCGCTCGTGTCGGTCGTGCCGCTGCAGATCTTCGCGTGCGAGCTCGCGACGGCTCGCGGGCTGGACGTCGACCAGCCGCGCAACCTCGCCAAGTCCGTCACCGTCGAGTGAGGCGCGGGCGCGCGTGAGCGTCGTCGGGGTGGGCATCGACGTCGTCGACGTCGCGCGCTTCCTCGCGACGCTCGAGCGCGCCCCGGCGCTGCGCGAACGGCTGTTCACGCCGGACGAGCGCGACGTGCCGGGGGCGTCGCTCGCGGCGCGCTTCGCGGCCAAGGAGGCGCTCGCGAAGGCGCTCGGGGCGCCCGGCACCCTGCACTGGCACGACTGCACGGTGCGGCGGGTGCTCGGCGGCCCACCGGAGCTGTCGTTCACGGGGACGGTCGCGGCGCGCGCAGCCGAGCTCGGGGTCGCGCGGTTCCACCTGTCCCTCTCGCACGACGCCGGGATCGCGTCGGCCGTGGTCGTCGCCGAGGCTTAGGCGGCGGTCGGGGCGTAGGCGCTGGCGGCAGAGCGGCCGGGTGGACCGGTCAGCCCGCGCCGTACTTCAGCAGCCACTCCGTCTCGGCGTCGCGGCCCATCGTGGAGTCCGGGGCGTCGGTGACGTCCTGGGACGTGATGGTGTCCTCGAGGCGGACGGGCTCGGGCAGGTGGCGGTGGTCGTCGTCGGGCGTCGGCGGGGTGCGGTCCATCGCAACTCCTCTCGGCGAGCGGCGGTGCTCCAGCCCAGGGTACGGCGTCCGCGGGTCCTGGAAGAGGCCGCCCAGAGGAAGCTCTCCCCGAACGTCGCCGCGTCGGCGGGCACGGCGCGCCCCGCAGCCGAGGTCCAGCACCCGGGTGCCCGGTCCGACCGGCGGCACCCGCTCGGGCGCCGCCGGTCGGATGGGCGTGTCAGCGCAGCGCCGGGGCCACCTGGCGCTCGAAGAGCTCGATCCCGGAGGTGTCGTAGGCCGCCTCCGCGAAGTACGTGATCGCGTACGTCATGCCGAGGCCGCGGAGCTCGGTGAGCTTCTCGACGATCTGCTCCGGCGTGCCGACGAGCGGCCCGTTGCGGAACGACTCCACCTCGCCGTCGGCGCGGTGGGGCAGCACCCGGCGGAAGTGGTCGCCGATCCACGCGAGCCGGTCGGCGACGTCGGCCTCGGTCTCCCCGATGACGACGTTGTAGTTGGCCGAGCGCACGATCTCGCCGAAGTCGCGGCCGAGGTCGCGGCAGTGCTGCTCGAGGACGGCCGACTTGTGCGCGAAGCCCGCCGGCGAGCCGTCGATGTTGGCGTAGTCGCCGTCGCGGGCGACGATGCGCAGCGTCTTCTTCTCGCCGCCGCCGGCGATCCACAGCGGGATGTGCGGCTGCTGGAGCGGCTGCGGGTAGACGCGCGCGCCGTCGACCTGGAAGTACTTCCCGTCGAGGGTCGCCTCCCCGGACTCCCACGCCTGCTTCATGATCCGGACGCCCTCGTCGAGCGCGCCGATGCGGTCCCCGGCGCCGGGGAAGCCGTACCCGTACGCGCGCCACTCGTGCTCGTACCAGCCGGCGCCGATGCCCATCTCCACGCGGCCGCCGCTGACGACGTCGACGGTCGCCGCGACCTTCGCCAGGTAGGCAGGGTTCCGGTAGGCCATGCACGTGCACATCTGGCCGAGCCGGACGCGCGACGTCGTGGCCGCGAAGGCCGCCATCAGCGTCCACGCCTCGTGCGTGGCCTCGGTGGTGGGCTCGGGGACCGTGTGGAAGTGGTCGTAGACCCAGACCGACTCGTAGGTGTCGCCGGCGTCGGCCCGCTGCACGAGCCCGTTCATGGTGGCCCACTGGTCGGCGGGGTCGATGCCGACGAGGTCCATCCGCCAGCCCTGCGGGATGAAGAGTCCGAAGCGCATGGCCACACCCTAAGCCCGGATCGATTCGACCCGCGCCGCGAGCGGACGGGCTCAGCCCGCGCGGCCGACCACGCGCAGGACGGCGGGCAGCACCTCGTCGAGCGTGCGGTCGGGCTGGAAGGCGAGCCACTCCAGCCCCGCGACGAGGGTCGCCCCGAAGAGGGCGCTGCCGGCGAGCTCCGCGTCGCGGGGGTCGGCCACGGCCCCCTCCGCGACGACGGCGGAGACGAAGACCGCCATGGCCTCGTCGTGCACGAGGCGGATCGAGTCCTGCCAGTCGCGGCCGGTGCGGAAGACCTCCGCGGTGAGCACCTTGGCGAACGCCGGGTGGTCGTGGACCTGGAGCAGCAGCTCGGCGACGAGCGCCTGGGTGGGGCTGCGGCCCGCGGCCCCCTCCAGCGCCGCCCGCAACCCCTCCGTGAGCCGCGTGACACCCTCGGTGAGGATCGCCGTGAAGAGGTCCGCCTTCGAGCCGAAGTTGTAGTACACCGAGCCCTTCGCCACGTGGGCGGCCTCGGCGATCTCGTCCACCGAGGTGGCCGAGAACCCGCGCTCGGCGATGAGCCGCACCGCGGCGTCGATGATCTGACGTCGGGTGGCACCGCCGAGCGCGGGGGAGTCGGTCACGGTTCCCAGCCTCTCAGAGCGCGAGCGCGGGGTGCAGTCGCGAGAGGGTCCAGGTGCGCATCCGCCCGGCCCGCCACGCGGTCACCGCGAGGGACCCGACGAGGACGCCGACCAGCACCGCGACGGAGCCCCAGAGCCGTGCGTCCGCGCCGCCCGTGATGACCTCGCGGAGCCCGGTGACGGCGTACGTCATCGGCAGGACGGGGTGGATGGCCCGGAAGAACGCCGGAGTCGTCTCGACAGGGTATGTGCCGCCCGACGACGCCAGCTGCAGCATGAGCAGCGCCAGGATGGTCACCTTGCCCGCGGCAGACCCGAGCAGCGCGGTGAGCATCTGCTGCAGAGCGACGAAGGCGAGCGCGACGAGCAGCGTGAACCCGAGCGTCCCGGCGACGGTGGCCATGTCGAGGTGCAGGCCCAGCTTGAGGACGGTCATCATGACCGCCACCTGCCCGACGGCGAGGATCGCGGCGGGCAGGAACCCCGCCATCGTGGTCCGCAGGCCGCTCGCGGGGCTGGCCAGGGCGCGCGTCGGGAGGGGCCGCAGGAGCAGCCAGGTGATGAGGGCGCCGACGAACAGCGCCAGCGAGATGAAGAACGGGGCGAAACCCTCGCCGAAGCCCTCGGCCTTGACGGCGTGCTGCTCGTCCAGGGTGACCGGCGTGGAGATCACCTCGCCGCGGGCCCGGCGCAGGCTGTCGTCGTCCGCGGGGATCCGCGCCGCGCCGTCGGACAGGCCGGTCGCGAGGGTGCCCGCGCCGTCGGCGATCTGCCCGCCGCCGTCGGCG
>JAEWYD010000403.1 GCA_023462275.1 Actinomycetes bacterium | reverse complement strand
GTCTCGCTCGACGTCCTGCACCTGGGTCGCCCGGCGGTCCCGGCCACGGCCGACCAGCTGTCCGTCGCCGACGCCGAGGCGGCGGCCCGCCGGCTCACGCCCCTCTACCTCGAGTCGGGGCCGGCCCGGCCGGAGGACGCCGGCCCGGCGGTCTCCGCGGAGCTCGTCGACCTGCTCGGCATCGGCGACGTCCGCGACTTCGACCCCGCCGTGCACTGGCGACCCCGCCTGCAGCGTGACCGCCTGCGCGTGCCGATCGGCCTCACCACCCAGGGGCAGCAGCCCATCGCGCTCGACATCAAGGAGAGCGCCCAGCAGGGCATGGGCCCGCACGGCCTGATCATCGGCGCCACCGGCTCGGGCAAGTCCGAGGTGCTCCGCACCCTGGTGCTCGCGCTCGCGCTGACGCACTCGTCGGAGGACCTCAACTTCGTCCTCGTCGACTTCAAGGGTGGCGCGACCTTCGCGGGCATGGCCGACATGCCGCACGTCTCCGCGATCATCACGAACCTCGGTGAGGAGCTCACCCTCGTCGACCGCATGCAGGACGCGCTCCAGGGGGAGATGACGCGGCGCCAGGAGCTGCTGCGCGCCGCCGGCAACTTCGCGAACGTCACCGACTACGAGAAGGCGCGGGCCGGCGGGCGGACGGACCTCGAACCCCTGCCCGCCCTGCTCATCGTGGCCGACGAGTTCTCCGAGCTCCTCTCGGCCCGACCGGACTTCGCCGACCTGTTCGTCGCCATCGGGCGCCTGGGTCGGTCCTTGCAGATGCACCTGCTGCTGTCCTCGCAGCGCCTCGAGGAGGGCCGCCTGCGCGGGCTTGAGTCGCACCTGTCGTACCGGATCGGCCTGCGGACCTTCTCGGCGGCCGAGTCCCGGACCGTGCTCGGCGTCCCCGACGCGTACACGCTGCCCGCGGTCCCCGGCATGGGCTACCTCAAGCCGGACACGACGACGATGATCCAGTTCCGCGCGTCGTACGTCTCCGGGCCGCCGAAGGCGCGGCGACGGTCGGCGGCGACCGGTTCCGGCCCGACGGCGGGCGCCCGGCTCGAGCCGTTCACCGCGGCGCCCGTGCTGGCGGAGGAGGCGCCCGTCGAGGACGCCCCCGTCGTCGCGGCGGAGCCCGAGGAGGAGCGCGCCACCTTCGACATCGCGGTCCAGCGGATGGCGGGCCGCGGCCGACCGGCGCACAAGGTGTGGCTGGAGCCGCTCGTCACGCCGCAGAGCTTCGACGAGCTCATGCCCGACCTCGTCGTGGACCCCGCGCTCGGCCTCGTCTCCCCCACCTGGCGCGGCGCGGGCGACCTGGTGGTCCCCCTCGGCATCGTGGACCGGCCCCTGGAGCAGCGCCGCGAGAACCTCACGGTGGCCCTCGGCGGGGCCGCGGGCCACATGGCGATCGTCGGCGGCCCGCGCACGGGCAAGTCGACCACCGCGCGCTCCGTCGTCACGTCGCTGGCCCTGACCCGCACGCCGCTCGAGGTGCAGTTCTACGTCCTCGACTTCGGCGGTGGCACGTTCGCGCCCCTGGCCGACCTGGCCCACGTGGCCGGCGTCGCGTCCCGCGCCGAGCCCGACGTCGTCCGCCGCATCGTCGCCGAGGTGACGGGCATCGTCGACGCCCGCGAGCGCTACTTCCGCACCCACGGCATCGACTCCATCGAGACGTACCGTCGGCGGCGCGCCCAGGGCACCGCCGACGACGGCTACGGGGACGTCTTCCTCGTCGTCGACGGCTGGAGCACCATCCGCGCCGAGTTCGACGAGCTCGAGGGCCACATCCAGACCCTCGCGGGCCGCGGCCTGACGTTCGGCCTGCACCTCGTGGCGACGGCGGCGCGCTGGATGGACTTCCGCACGCAGATCAAGGACGTCTTCGGCACCAAGGTCGAGCTGCGGCTGGGCGACCCGATGGACTCCGAGATCGACCGCAAGGTGGCCGTCAACGTGCCCAAGGGCCGACCGGGCCGCGGCCTGACCATGAGCAAGCACCACATGCTCGTGGCCCTGCCCCGCGTCGACGGCAAGGGCGACCCGGCCTCGCTCGGCGAGGGCGTGACGCACCTGGTTGCCACGGTGAACGAGGCGTGGACGGGTCCGGCCGGCCCGAAGCTCCGTCTCCTGCCCGAGCGGATCGAGCTCGCCGAGGTGCGGGCGATGGCGGGCCCCGACGACGACCGCATCCTCCTCGGCGTCGACGAGGCGGCGCTCGCGCCCGTCGGGCTGCGGCCGGCGGACGAGTCGCACCTGTACTGCTTCGGCGACGGCGGCTCCGGCAAGTCCGGGCTGCTGCGGGGCGTGGCCGCGGAGGTCCGGCGGCTCTACTCGCCCAAGGAGGCGCAGATCGTCGCGGTGGACTACCGGAGGTCGCTGCTCGGGGAGATCCCGACGGACTACCTCGCGGGGTACTACACGACGCAGGACCAGGCGACGCAGGAGGTCGGCGCCCTGGTGCAGTACCTGCGCGGCCGCCTGCCGGGCCCCGACGTCACCCCGGAGCAGCTGCGCAACCGCTCGTGGTGGAGCGGCGCGGAGGTCTTCATCCTGGTCGACGACTACGACCTCGTGGCGACCTCGACCGGCAACCCGCTGATGCCGGTGGTCCCGCTCCTGGCCCAGGCCGGCGACGTCGGCCTCCACCTCGTGCTGACGCGGCGCTCCGGCGGCGCGGGCCGGGCCATGTACGAGCCCGTCCTGCAGGCCCTGCGCGACCTGGCGGCGCCCGGCGTCCTCCTGTCCGGCAGCCCGGATGAGGGGCCGCTGATCGGCGGCGCGAAGGCCTTCCCGGCGGTGCCCGGGCGCGCGCAGCTGGTCACGCGCGACCACGGCCGCCAGGTGGTCCAGCTGGCGTTCGACCCACCGACGGTCTGATACGGGTGCACGAGGGGGCATGGTGAGACGGCGATGATCGGCGGCGACCCGGAGGAGCTGCACGACCTGGCGACGCGCACGCGTCGGTGGGCGGCCGAGCTGGACGACACCGCGGCTGCGGTGGCGCAGGGCAGGGGCGTCCAGTGGGCGGGCCCGGCGGCTGACCGCTACCGGGACCGGCTCGTGGCCCACGCGCTCGCCGTCGAGGCGGCCCGCGGGGAGGTGGACGGCCTCGCGGGGGCGCTCGACGCCCTGGGGGACGCGCTCGCCGAGCGCCAGGCGCAGATCAGGCGCGCGGAGGTGTTCGTCCTCGGGATCGTCGACGACGCCCGGCGCACCGCCGAGCGGCTGGCCGGCGTCGCGGAGGACATCTTGTCGTTCGGCGAGCGGGCGGCGCGGGACACCGCGCACTTCGTGCTCGACACGGTCGTCTCGTTGCCGCTCCCGGGCGAGCCCGCCTGGGAGGGGCTCGCCAAGCAGCTCGGGCGGGTGGAGCGATGACCCCCGAGCTGACCGACCTCGACGGCGCCCTGCGGGCCCGGCTGACCGAGGACGAGTGGCGGGCGGCGCGCCCCACCGACGTCGTCGGCCTGCCGGACTGGGCCGCGCCCCTGGTCGCCGCCGACGACGTGGCCGCGGCGGACCGCGTGGCGGGCGAGGCCCTCGCGGC
>JAEWYD010000402.1 GCA_023462275.1 Actinomycetes bacterium | reverse complement strand
CGGCAGCACCGGCGAGGGGTGCGCCCGGGCCACCGGGCCGATGGCGGCGCCGCGCCCGACGCCGGCGCCGCGCAGGACGGTCATGCCTCCACCGCGTCCAGGTCGGTCGCGAGCAGGTCCGCGAGCCGGTCGAGCGCCTCGTCCGCGCCCTCGCCCTCGGCCGAGATCGTCACCTCGTCGCCGTACCCGGCCGCGAGCGTCATGACGCGCAGGATGCTCGCCGCGTCGACCGCCGGCCCGTCGCCCTTGGCGATCCGGACCTGCACGCCGGACGCCGCGGCGGCCTGCGTGAAGAGCTTCGCCGGCCGCGCGTGCAGGCCCACCTTCGATCCGATGGTCACGGTCCGCTGGGACATCGCTGTCGTTCCTTCCGAGGGATGGCGCCGCGGGTGCGGGCCACGGGGTGTCAGGGCGGGCGCCGGGACCTCAGAGGTCCTTGAGCGCGAGGTCGGGGTCGGGATCGGCGGCCACCCGCACGTCGTCGAGGTGGACGTCGTCGGGTGCGGGGACGGCCGTGCCCGGCAGGAGCACCGCGGCGCGCCCCCAGGCGACGGCGGTGGCGAGCTGGGCCGGCGGCTCCTCGCCCGAGGCGGAGAGGAAGCCGGCCAGCGTCGCGTCGCCGGCGCCGACGGTGGACGCCGGGACGAGCGGCGGTCCGCCCGCCCACCAGACGCCGTCGGCGGCCACCAGCACCGCGCCGTGCGCACCCAGGCTCACGAGCACCCGTCGGGTGCCGCGCGCGATCACCGAGCGGGCGGCGTCCACCACGTCGCCCACGACGACGAGCTCGCGGCCCACCAGGGCGCCGAGCTCCTCGTCGTTCGGCTTGACGACGTCGAGCCCACCCGCCCCCACCGCCTGCGCGAGCGGCGCGCCGGAGGTGTCGAGCGCGCAGGGCACGCCGTGCCGCCCCGCGAGCGCGGCGAGCCGCACGAAGAAGTCGGCGTCGGCGTCGGCCGGCAGAGACCCGGCGCCGACGACGCCCCGCGCACCGGCGGACAGCTCGGCCTCGACCGCGCCGAGGAGGGCCGCCACGTCGTCGGGCCCGAGCGCCGGACCCGGTGCGTTGACCTTCGTCGTGACGCCGCTGCGCTCGACCAGGGTGATGTTGGAGCGAGTCTCCCCCGCGACCGGGACCGCCCGCGCGGGGACGTGCTGCTCGGTGAGGAGCCGGACGAGCAGGTCGCCGTCCGGCCCGCCCGCCGGCAGCACGGCCCGCGTGCGGTGCCCCTGCGCCACGAGCGCCCGCGACACGTTGATCCCCTTGCCGCCCGGGTGGACGTGCGTCGCGTGCGCCCGGTTGACCTCGCCGACGGCGAGGCAGCACACGTCGAGCGCGCGGTCGACGCTCGGGTTCGGGGTGACCGTGACGATCATCGTGGGTCTCCTGGCTCCGGTCGCGGCGGGGTGGGGTGGGGCCGCTCCCTCACTCCTCGTTCACCTGTTGCAGGATGGCGTACACCTCGGCCGCCGTCGGCGCGTCGAGCACACGCTGCACCTGCTCCACGTCGGCGAACACGAGGGCGATCCTCGACAGGATGCCCAGGTGCTCCTCGCCCACGCCCGCGATGCCGACGACGACGCGCACCGGTTGCCCGGCCCAGTCGATCGGCTCGTCGTAGCGGACCAGGCACAGGGCCGAGCGCCTGATCGCGCCCTTGGCCGCCTCGGTCCCGTGCGGGATCGCGAGGAAGTTGCCCATCGCGGTGGAGATCGACGCCTCGCGGGCCAGCATGGCTGCGACGTACGTCTCGTCCACGGCGCCGGCCCGGACGAGGAGCTCGCCGGCCTGCCGGATGGCGGCCTCCTTCGACGGCGCGGAGGCCGCGAGGACGACGTCGCCCGGGGCGAGGACCTCGCTCACGCCTGCGCCCCCTCGCGGTCGGCGGCGTCGATCTCGGCCACCAGCTGGTCGTAGACCGGGCTGGCCAGGAAGTTCTCGACCGAGACGTGGCGCGCGCTCGGCGCGTGCACCTTGGCGCGGTCGGTCAGCTCGGAGTGCGTGATGACGAGGTCGGCGGTGTCGTCGAGGTTCGCCACCGCCCGGTTCACCACGGTGATGTCGGCGTGGCCCGCCTTCTTCAGCTTGTCCCGCAGGATGCTCGCGCCCATGGCGGAGGATCCCATGCCGGCGTCGCACGCGAAGACGATCGAGTGGATCGGGCGGGTCGCGGCGGTGGGCGCGGTCGTCGCCCCGGCGGCGTCGCCGGCGGTCGGCGAGGCGGTGGTGGCCGCCGCCGCGCCCGTCGCGAGCGCGCCGAGCGCGGTGCTGGACTTGCCCTTGTTGACCTCGGTCTGCGCGATCGCGGAGGCCAGGTCGCCCGACTCGCCCCGCTCCAGGTCGCGCTTGCGGGACGCCCGCAGGATGGCTGCCGAGATCACGAAGGTCACGGCGAAGGAGAGCACGACGGCGGCGATCACCCCGACGTAGGAGTTGCGCTCGGTGGCGGCGAAGACCGCGATGATCGAGCCGGGTGCCGCCGCCGTGTTCAGGCCGGCGCCGGTGGCCGCCATGGTGGCGACGCCGGTCGCGCCGCCCGCGATGGCGGCGATGATCAACGTGGGCTTCATCAGGACGAACGGGAAGTACACCTCGTGGATGCCGCCGAAGAACTGGATGATCGCCGCGCCGGGCGCGCTGCTGCGCGCTGCGCCGACACCGAACAGCGTGAACGCCATGAGGATGCCGAGGCCGGGGCCCGGGTTCGCCTCGACGAGGAAGAGCAGCGACTTGCCGTCGTCGTGCACCTGCTGGAGCCCGAGCGGGACGAGGGCGCCGTTGCCGATCGCGTTGTTGAGGAACAGCACCTTGGCGGGCTCCACGATGACGCTCATGAGCGGCAGGAGGCTGTGGTCGGCCATCCAGTTCACGACGTCGCCGAGCCACGTCGACACGTTGGTGATGATCGGCGCGAACCCGAAGAACGCCCCGATCGCCATCGCTGCGCTCACGATGCCCGCCGAGAACATGTCGACGAGCATCTCGAAGCCGGGCCGGACCTTCCCCGCCCAGATCGCGTCGATCTTCTTCATGACCCACGCCGCCAGCGGACCGACGATCATCGCGCCGAGGAACATCGGGACGGTGCTGCCGACGATCATGCCGAGGGCGACGATCGAGGCGACGACCGCGCCGCGGGTGCCGTAGACCACGCGGCCGCCCGTGTTCGCGAGCAGCAGCGGGAGCAGGTACGTGATCATCGGCCCGACCATGCCGACGTACTGCACGAACGTCGTGCCGTCGTCGGCGGTCGCGAGCTGCGTAGCGGCGCCCTGCCAGCCGTTGGCGTCCACCTCGCCCCAGCCGCCGAGGATGCCGTTGGGCGCCCAGCCCTTCGCGATGAAGAGCGTCGTGATGAGGCCCCAGGCCAGGAAGGCCGGGAGGTTGGGCATGATCAGGCTGCTCGCAAAGGCGCCGAACCTCTGCAGCCGGACCTGGATGGCCTTGGCCGTGGAGGTGGTGCCGGGCACCGGTGCCGTCGTAGCGGACACGGGCTCACACTCCCATCGTGGTGGTGCGCGACCGGGCGGGGGCCCGGGGCGGCGGTGATCGTCGTTGACCTGCTGCTGCGCGTCGGCCCGGTGGGAGTTCACCGGGCCGGTTGCCGGCCGCGAGCGGCCGGCGGACGTCACGGCTCGACCGTGACCTTGATCCCTGCCCCCGAGCGCACGATGTCGATGCCCTCGGCGACGCGGTCGAGCGGGAGACGGTGGGTGATGAGGTCCGCCACCGGCACGCTGCCGTCGGCGATGTGGGCGAGCGCCTGCTTGTTGTGCGCGGGGCTCGACCCGTTGGCCCCGACGATCGTGAGCTCGCGGTAGTGCACGAGGTTCGAGTCGAGGGTGATGGTAGGCTTGTCCTTCGGCAGGCCGCCGAAGAAGCTGACGCGGCCCTGCGGTGCGAGCATCTGGAGCGCCTGCTCCTGCGCCGCGCCCGACGCCGCCGCGGTGATCACGACCGTGGCGCCCTTGCCGTCGAAGAACGCCTTCACGGCCTCGATCGGGTCCTCCTCGCTGGCGCAGACGGCCAGGTCGGGGTGCACGAACGACGCGGCCAGGTCGAGCCGCGTGCGGCTGAGCTCGACGAGCACGACGCGCCGGGCGCCGCGTGCGCGGGCGAGGCGGACGTGGATGCAGCCGATCGGGCCGGAGCCCACGACGACGACGTCGTCGCCCTCGTGCACGTTCACGATCTCCTGGGCGTTGATCGCGCAGGCGAAGGGCTCCGCGACGCTGGCCTCGGCGAACGAGACGTTCTCCGGGATGCGGTTGAGGCCGTCGACGTCGAGCACGACCTTGGGGACGATCATGTACGGGGCGAAGCCGCCCTCGAAGTCGTAGCCCATCGAGACCTGGTTCGGACAGATCGTCATCGCGCCCGCCCGGCAGAACTCGCAGGTGCCGCACGGGATCGCGGCGATGACCTGCACGCGGTCCCCCGCGGCCCAGCCCTCGACGCCCTCGCCGACCTCGACCACCTCGCCGGCGATCTCGTGGCCCATGACGCGCGGGGGCACGATCCGGATGTGGCCGGCGCTCGCGATCTTGACGTCCGTGCCGCACATGGAGCACGCCCGCACCCGGATCTTGACCTCGCCGGGCCCGACCTCGGGCTCGGGGGCGTCCTCCAGGCGCACGTCGCCGGGGGCGTAGAAGCGGAAGACGTTCATCTCTCTCCTTCGTGGGACGTCCGTGGACGTCGTGGTGGGGCCGTCCGGGAGCGGCGCGGCGGCGGTCACGCCCGCACCACCCGCGGCCCGGCGGCCTCGATCTCGTCGACGAGCTCGGGCTCGAGCTCGGAGTCCGTGATGACCGTGTCGATCGCCGACAGCGGGGCGACCTGCGCGAAGTCAGCGCGGCCGAACTTCGTGTGGTCGGTGAGGACGACGG
The DNA here is from genome assembly GCA_023462275.1 of Actinomycetes bacterium. Lineage (GTDB taxonomy): Bacteria > Actinomycetota > Actinomycetes > Actinomycetales > Cellulomonadaceae > Actinotalea. The sequence continues at coordinate 13,391 of JAEWYD010000402.1, read as the reverse complement.
TGCGCCGCGCCGCCGCCACGAGCGCGCGCTTGACGCCGGCCTCCGCCAGGTCCGGCGTCGTGAGGCCGCGCTCGGCCGTGATGCCGTTGGTGCCGAGGAACGCGACGTCGGCGTACACGTCCGCCATCGCACGCTCCGCCCACGGCCCGACGGCGGCGAGCGTCCGGCCGCGGACGGTGCCGCCGAGCAGGTGCAGCGTGATGTTGCCCCGGGTCGCCAGGAGCATGGCGATCGGCAGCCCGTGCGTGACGACGGTGAGCTCGCGGTCGGTGGGCAGCAGCTCGGCGAGGCGGATCGTCGTCGTGCCGGCATCGAGGATGATGGAGCCGCCGTCTGGCAGCTCGTCCAGGGCCGCCTTGGCGATCCGCTCCTTCTGGCCGGCCATCCGCCCCTCGCGGTCGGCCACGGCCGGCTCGAAGCCGAGGCGCTCGACCGGGATCGCCCCGCCGTGCACGCGGCGCAGGAGCCCGCGGCGCTCGAGGGCGGTGAGGTCGCGGCGCACGGTCTCCGGCGTCACGTCGAGCGCGTCGGCGAGCCCCTTCACGTCGACGCGGCCGTCACGGCGCGCCCACGTGAGGATCTCCTGCTGCCGCTCCGTCGCGTACACAGCGCCCCTCGCTCGAGCTTGATCGGGCCGGTTCAAATCGACCCGGGTGTTGTCTGGGCTCTGTCTAGTTCTGTTTGTGTCCGAAGTCAAGATCTGCTCCTGTGTTTGGGCTTGAATCGGCCCGGTTCGGTCGCCGGGTCGATCATGCCGCAGCGCGGCGCGCACCGCGTCGCCGCAATCCCGCGCGCGCCCCCGCCCCCGCCCAGCGCTGCCACCCCACGCCACGCCTGCCACCCCACGCCACCGCTGCCACTCAAGCGGCAGCGCTCGGCGTTGTCCGGCAGCGGTCACCCCGAACGGCAGCACTCGCGGGCGCGGCAGGTCGGATCGAGCGCCGCAATCCCGCGCGCGCCCCCGCCCCCGCCCAGCGCTGCCACTCCACGCCACCGCTGCCACTCCACGCCACCGCTGTCACTCAAGCGGCAGCGCTCGGCGTCGTCCGGCAGCGGTCACCCCCAGTGGCAGCGGTCGGCGGCTGGGGCGGCTCCCGGGGAGGCGTTGGCAGCGGTCGCGGATGGTCGACGCCGGACGCGCGATGGCTCGGGGGCACCACGAGTCATGGTGCCGCCGCGCTGGTGTCACGAGCCGCGACGGGTCTACAACGAGCCGCGACGGGTCTACAGCGAGCCGCGGGACCGATCTGCGACCGACCCTGCGACCGATCGGCGACCGTTCAGGCGACCGGCGCCGTCAGCGCGGCTGGTACGGCGAGACGACGACCTCGACGCGCTGGAACTCCTTCAGGTCGGAGTACCCGGTGGTGGCGAGCGCGCGCTTGAGGGCGCCCACGAGGTTGAGCGTCCCGTCGGCCTGGCGCCCGGGACCGTAGAAGATCTCCTCGAGCGTGCCGGCCGTGCCGACCTCGACCCGCTCCCCTCGCGGCAGCTGCGGGTGGTGCGCCTCGGAGCCCCAGTGCCAGCCGCGCCCCGGGGCGTCCGACGCCCGCGCGAGCGCCGCGCCGAGCATCACGGCGTCGGCGCCGCAGGCGATGGCCTTCACCATGTCGCCGGACCGCCCGACGCCGCCGTCGGCGATCACGTGCACGTACCGGCCGCCCGACTCGTCCAGGTAGTCGCGCCGCGCCGCCGCGACGTCGGCCACCGCGGTCGCCATGGGCGCGTGGATGCCCAGCGAGACGCGGGTCGTGTGCGCGGCACCCCCGCCGAAGCCGACGAGGACGCCCGCCGCGCCGGTCCGCATGAGGTGCAGCGCGGCCGTGTAGGTGGACGCGCCGCCGACGATGACGGGCACGTCGAGCTCGTAGATGAAGCGCTTGAGGTTCAGCGGCTCCGCGCGGCCGGACACGTGCTCGGCCGACACCGTCGTGCCGCGGATGACGAACAGGTCGACGCCGGCGTCGACGACTGTCTTCCAGTACTGCTGCGTGCGCTGCGGCGACAGGGCGCCGGCGACGGTCACACCGGCCCGGCGGACCTCCTGCAGGCGCTCGGTGATGAGCTCGGGGATGATCGGCGCCGCGTAGAGCTCCTGCATGCGCGGGGTCGCGGCCTCGGCCGGGAGGGCCGCGATCTCGGCCAGGTGGTCGCTGGGGTCCTCGTACCGCGTCCACAGACCCTCGAGGTCCAGGACGCCGAGCCCGCCGAGGTTGCCGATCGCCACCGCCGTCGCCGGGCTCGTCACCGAGTCCATCGGCGCGGCCACGATGGGCGTGTCGAAGTGGTAGGCGTCGATCTGCCAGCCGACCGACACCTCCTCCGGGTCACGCGTGCGCCGGGAGGGCACCACCGCGACGTCGTCGAAGGAGTAGGCCCGCCGCCCACGCTTGCCGCGGCCGATCTCGATCTCGTTGCTCACGGTGCCCAAGGCTACCGGCGGCCGCCCACCCGGCGCGGGGCGCACCGGACCGCGGACGGCGGACGCGCTCGCCCGGACGCCCGGGCGCACGACGTCGGGGGCGGCCCGCCCACCGTCGCACGACGTCGTCCACAGCCCTTCGGCGCGTCCGCCCGGTCGTGTCGCCGGTCGCTGGCACCCTGTCGGGCAGGAGGTACGCCCGATGACGTGGATCGACGGCCCGGTGCTCGGCTTCGACACCGAGACCACCGGCGTGGACGTGACGAGCGACCGGGTCGTCACGGCGGCGATCGTCCGCCGGGAGGCCGGCGTGCAGGCGGTGTCCACGTGGCTCGTGGACCCCGGGGTGGAGATCCCCGAGGGCGCCTCCGCGATCCACGGCATCACCACGGAGCACGCACGCACGCACGGCCGGCAGCCCGCCGCCGCTCTGGAGGAGATCGCTCGCACCCTGGCTGCCGGCCTGCTGCGGGACGAGCCGGTCGTCGCCTACAACGCGTCGTTCGACCTCTCGCTGCTCGACGCCGAGCTGCGCCGCCACGGCCTGCCCACGCTCCCCGAGCGCATCGGCCGCCCGGTGCGCGTGGTCATCGACCCGCTCGTCCTCGACCGGCACCTCGACCGCTACCGCCGCGGCAAGCGGCGGCTGGGCAACCTCTGCGAGCACTACGGCGTGACCGCGTCCGCCGCGCTGCACTCCGCCGACGTCGACGTCGCGGCCACCCTCGACGTCCTCGCCGCGGTCGCGCGCGCCTTCCCCGTCGTCGCCGAGACGCCTCTGGAGGAGCTGCACGAGATCCAGGTCGTCGCACACCGGCGCTGGGCGGACAGCTTCAACGCCTGGCGCCTCGGCCAGGGCCTGACCGGCCCGGGCGCCGAGCTGGAGTGGCCGGTGCGGGAGCTCACGGCGGCGGCCTCCGCAGCCGGGGTGACGGCGACCTCGACCGTCCCGGCCGCGCCCCTTCCCTCCACCGCGCTGATCGCGGTCTGAGGCCGAGCCCGGGGCCCTCAGCCCTGCCAGAGGCCCTCAGCCCAGCCAGGGGCCCTCAGCCCCGCCCGGGGGCCCTCAGCCCAGCCGGAGGGCCTCGCGGACGCTCTGCCAGGTGTCGCCGTCGGCGGCGACCAGCAGCCCCGCGGCGTCCACCCCGGGCCGGTAGTCCGAGCCGTCGAGCCGCCGGGACACGCCACCGGCCTCGCGGACCAGCACGGCGCCCGGCGCGTGGTCCCACGGCCAGGTGCGCCAGAACAGCACGAAGTCCCGTTCCCCGGTCGCCACGCGCGGGTACGCGATGCCCGACCACATGCCCAGGCTCGTCTCGACGCCCGGCCCGAAGCGGGCGGCGTCCACCGCCGCGAGGACCTCGGCCGACAGGTACCGGGTGGCCACGCCCCCGCGCAGCTCGGCGAACCGCGCCGGCGCCGCCGGCCGCGTGATCCGCACGCCGTTCGCGAAGGCTCCGGCGCCGCGCTCTGCCACGAACGTCCGGCCGTGCTCGGGCTGGTGGATCCACCCGGCCACCGCCTGCCCGTGCTCGACGAGCCCGACCATGACCGCGTGGTCGCCCGTGCCCGCCACGAACCCGCGCGTCCCGTCGAGCGGGTCCACCACCCAGGCCAGCGGCGCGTCGACGAGCGCGCGCAGCACCTCGGGGTGTGCGGCGGCGTCCTCCTCGCCCACCACCGGGACGCCCGGCAGGAGGCGGCCCAGGCCCTGCGCCAGGAGCACCTCGGCCTCGTGGTCCGCGACTGTGACGAGGTCCCCCGGGCCCTTCGCGTGCACGTCGCCGTCGGCGAGCGCCCGGAAGCGGGGCGTCACGACGGCCGCGGCGACCTCCTCGACGAGCGCCGTGACGGCGTCGACGTCCAGAGCGCGCGAGGTCACCGGCTGGAGTAGTTCGGGGCCTCGGAGACCATCTGGACGTCGTGCGGGTGGGACTCCTTCAGCCCGGCGGGCGTGATGCGCACGAAGCGGCCACGGGCCTGGAGCTCCGGGATGGTGCGGGCGCCCACGTAGAACATCGACTGGTGCAGGCCGCCGACCAGCTGGTGGGCGACCGCGGCCAGGGGGCCCCGGTAGGGCACCTGACCCTCGATGCCCTCGGTGATGATCTCGTCGTCGCCGAGGTCGCCCTGGAAGTAGCGGTCCTTGGAGTAGGAGCGCCGGTCGCCGCGCGACTGCATCGCGCCCAGCGACGCCATGCCGCGGTAGCGCTTGAACTGCTTGCCGTTGACGAACACCAGGTCGCCCGGGCTCTCGTCGCAGCCGGCGAGCAGGCCGCCGACCATCACGGTGTCCGCGCCCGCGACCAGCGCCTTGGCGATGTCGCCGGAGTACTGCAGACCGCCGTCGCCGATGACCGGCACGCCGGCCGGCTTGCACGCGAGCGCCGCCTGGTAGATCGCCGTGACCTGCGGCATGCCGACGCCGGCCACGACGCGCGTCGTGCAGATCGAGCCCGGCCCGACGCCGACCTTGACCGCGTCGACGCCCGCGTCGACGAGCGCCTGGGCGCCCTCCCGCGTCGCGATGTTGCCGCCGATCACCTGCACCTCGCGGGTCGCCGGGTCGGACTTGAGCCGCCGCACCATGTCGAGCATGAGGCGCGCCTGGCCGTTCGCGGTGTCCACGACGAGCACGTCCACACCCGCGTCGACCAGGGCGATCACGCGCTCCCAGGCGTCGCCGAAGAACCCGACGGCGGCGCCCACCATGAGGCGCCCCTCGGCGTCCTTCGTGGCGGACGGGTACTGCTCCGTCTTGACGAAGTCCTTGACCGTGATGAGACCGGCGAGCCGACCGGCGTCGTCCACCAGCGGCAGCTTCTCCACCTTGTGCTTGGCGAGCAGCGCCGCGGCGTCGGCACGCGAGATCCCCACGGGGCCGGTGACGAGCGGCTGCGCGGTCATGACGTCGCGCACCTGGGTCGAGGGGAAGTCGGCGCGGTTGACGAACCGCAGGTCGCGGTTGGTGATGATGCCGACGAGGCGGTTGCCCTCCTCCACGACGGGCAGCCCGGAGACGCGGTACCGCGCGCAGAGGGCGTCGAGGTCCGCGAGCGTGGCGTCAGGGCTGACGGTCACCGGGTCGGTCACCATGCCCGACTCCGACCGCTTGACGAGGTCGACCTGGTGCGCCTGGTCCGCGATCGGGAGGTTGCGGTGCAGCACGCCGAGACCGCCCTGCCGCGCCATGGCGATCGCCATGCGCGCCTCGGTCACGGTGTCCATCGCGGCCGACACCAGCGGCACGGCGACGGAGATCTCGCGGGTGAGGCGTGAGGTGGTGTCCACCTCGCTCGGGATGACGTCGGACTCCTCAGGGAGCAGCAGGACGTCGTCGTACGTGAGGCCGATCATCGCGAAGGGGTCGCCGTCGCGGGGGGAGTCGAGCGTCATGCGGAGATGGTACGCGGACGCCCGGGGCCGTTCCGGAGGGGTCAGCGAATGAGACCCTGCCGCAGCCCGATCGCCACCGCCTGCGCGCGGTCGGACGCGCCGAGCTTGCGGAACAGCCGCCGCGCGTGGGTCTTCACGGTGTCCTCGGACAGGAAGAGGTCGGCGCCGATCTGGGAGTTCGACCGGCCGTGGCTCATGCCGATCAGCACCTCCATCTCACGCCGGGTCAGCTCGACGGCCGACCGCTCGCCGTTGCGGCCGGCGCCGTTGCGTTCCGACGTCGCCGGCTGCACGACGGCGGAGCTGAGGCTGTGCGCGGCGACGGCGGCCAGCTCGCTGCGGTCGACGTCGGGCGCGAGGTAGCCGCGGGCACCGAGCGCGATGGCGCGGTCGAGGACGATCTCGTCGCCCGTCACCGCGATCATCACGACGATGGGCGAGCTCTCGAGCTCACGCAGCCGCCGCATGCCCTCGATGGGTCCGACGCCGGGCAGGTGCGCGTCGAGCAGCACCAGGGCCGGGGCGGCGCGCCGGCACAGGACGAGGAGCTCGTCGGCGCTCGCAGCGCTCCGGACGGGGGACAGCGCCGGGACCCCGTGGGCCGCCGCGACGATGCGGTCACGGACGGCCGTCGAGCCGTGGCACACGACGACGCCAGCCATCCGCCTCCTTCCGGCGCGCCCCGGTGTGCACCGGAGCGGGGGATCTGTGCGGGTCCATCATCGACGCGGATCGGCGGCGACGTTAGGCCGTCGGCGGGTGAAGACGCACGGCGGCGAGGACCTCGTGCAGGGCTCCGGTCAGGGTCCGCACCCGGTGCACCTCGACCGCGACGGGGAGGTCCGGCAGCGTGGAGCCGCCGTGGTGGACGAACACCGGCAGGTCCGGACGGCCCGCGACGAGGGCCCGCACGACGGGGGCGACGGCCGCCGCGCCGTCGTCGGGCACCTCGAGCAGCAGGGCCTCGGGGGCCGCTCTCTCGACGACGCCGGAGACGACCCCGGGCACGGTCGAGGCCAGGACGCGGGCGCGCACGCCGGCCGACTGCAGGGCGGCGGCGAGCACGTGGGCACGCAGCTCCGCCCCGGCGGTGGTGGGGACGACGAGCACGGTGGGCGCCTGCGCGTCCTCCTCGTGCCGGGCCATCGTGGCGGCGGCCCGGCTGCGCAGCTCCGCGAAGGCGGCGGCGACGAGAGCGGGGCCGACGTTCTCCCCCGGCCGCTCGAGGCTCGTGCGCTCTCCGACGACGGCGAGGGCGGGCTCGACGAGCTCGGTCCACCAGGCGAGGGTGTCGCGGGGGTGGACGCGCGTCAGCATCCAGCGCACGGCGGCGTTGTCGAAGTGCTGGGCGGCCGCTGCGAGCGCGCGCGGGTCGGCCGCCATCGGGACGGCGTCGCTGTATGCGTCGAGGACCTCGGCGGTCGACGGCACCCGGACCTCGGCGCCGGCGTCCTCCGTGGTGGCGAGGGCCGTGCGGGCGGCCTCCGAGGGCGCGACGCCCTCCAGCGTGAGGCGGCGCATGACGAGGAGCCGAGCGACGTCCTGGGCGGAGTAGCGGCGGTGGGAGCCGGCCAGGTGCTCCGAGGGCCCGAGGCCGTAGCGGCGGTCCCACGTGCGGAGCGTGGCGGGGGCGACGCCGAGCCGACGCGCGACGGCGGCGACGGTCAGTGAAGGGGGCGTCACCATGACGCGATTCTGCACAGGGTGTGGCGCGCTCCGCCACCTCCGCCGGGGTGAGTCGCGGAATTGGGATGGGTGGAAGTTTGGGCAGGTCAGACCGGGTGGGAGCGCTCTGACCTGCAGGAACGCGACGGCGCGATCCGCGCTCCGCAGTTGGATCGCTCACGCCGCGCGCCACCGACCGTTCGCGCCCCGATCACCGAAGAATGATGACCAAGGGGCTTGACCAACTTCTGACGCGGTTCTAACGTGGGGCCATCGCCGGCGCCACCACCGCTGGTCGACCGGCCACCACGACCTGGAGGACACATGACGGAGATCTCGCGACTTCCCGGCCCGGTGATGGACCTGTGGGAGTGGCAGTACGAGGGCAAGTGCCGCGAGGCCGACCCGACCCTCTTCTTCCACCCGGAGGGTGAGCGCGGTGCCGCGCGCCGCCGCCGGGCCGAGGCCGCGAAGTCCATCTGCGCCACGTGCCCCGTGATCGACGAGTGCCGTGAGCACTCCCTGGCCGTCCGTGAGCCGTACGGCGTCTGGGGCGGGCTCTCCGAGGAGGAACGTGCCGACCTCCTGAGCCGTCGGTTGCGCAGGGCCGGCTGAGACCTCCGCGCCGACGGCGCCCCGCGGGGCCCCCTTCCCCGCGAGACGCGACAGGGCCCCCGTCCACCGGACGGGGGCCCTGTCGTACGCCTGGCGAGATGCCGGCAGTCGCGTGCTGGTCAGCTCACGACGGCGAGGATGTCGCGCGCGGAGAGGATGAGGAACTCCTCGCCCTTGTACTTCACCTCGGTGCCGCCGTACTTGCTGTAGATGACGCGGTCGCCGACCGCGACGTCGAGCGGCACCCGCTGGCCCTTGTCGTCGATACGGCCCGGGCCGACCGCGAGGACCTCGCCCTCCTGGGGCTTCTCCTTCGCGGTGTCCGGGATCACGAGACCGGACGCCGTCGTCTGCTCCGCCTCGAGGGTGCGGACGACAACCCGGTCCTCGAGCGGCTTGATGGAGACCGACACAGCGGACCTCCCCTTCACAGTCGTGGGATACGGACGTTCACGTAGCCGCACGGGCTGCCCGTCGTCGCGGGTGCCGGTCAGCCCGACCGAGCGGCTGGCATCGCTGCCAGGGCCAATCTAGATCCGGGTTAGCACTCAGTCAACGCGAGTGCCAGCGCGCCGGTCGCCCCAGCGGCCGGCCCTCGGCGTGCAAGGATCGGCGCGTGGACGCCGAGACCCTCTCCCTGCTGCTCAGCCCGGAGGGCTGGAAGCTCCTCGGGGCGCTCCCGCCCTACGACGAGACCCAGGCCATGGCGCTGTCGGAGCGGCTGCACAAGGAGGGGGTCGACCCCCGCCTGGTCGCCGGCGCCCTCACCCAGTCCCGCCTCCGGGCACGCGCGCGCGCCAAGTTCGCGGACTTCGCCGACGGCATGCTGTTCACCCCCGAGGGCCTCGAGCAGGCGACCCGCCTCACCGTGGCGGCGCGGCACGCGCGGCGCTTCCAGGCGGCCGGCTGCACTCGCGTCGCCGACGTGACGTGCGGCATCGGCGGCGACGCCATGGCCATGGCCGCCCTCGGGCTCGACGTCGTCGCCGTGGAGGCCGACGAGCTCACCGCGGCCGTCGCGACCGTGAACCTGCGGCACTTCGGCGCCGAGGTCCGGCACGGCGACGGCCTGAGCACCGACCTCGACGGCGTGGACGGCGTGTTCGCCGACCCTGCCCGCCGCACCCGCTCCGGCGCCCGCCGGCACGATCCGGCGGCATACCTGCCGCCGCTGGACGACGTCCTCGCGCTGCGCTCGCGCGTCCCGGCGCTCGGCGTCAAGGTCGGCCCCGCGATCCCGCACGGCGCTGTGCCCGACGACGCCGAGGCGCAGTGGGTCAGCGTGGACGGGGACGTCGTCGAGGCGGGCCTGTGGTTCGGCCCGCTGGCCACCGACGGACCCGGGCGCTCGGCGCTGGTGCTCCGCGGCCGGACGGCGACCGTCGTGCGCGGCCCGGCCGAGCGACCCGCCGTCGGCCCCGTCGGCGCCTACCTGTACGAGCCCGACGGCGCCGTCATCCGGGCCGGGCTGGTCTCCGCCGTGGCCGACGAGGTGCGCGGTCGGCTCCTGGACGCGACGATCGCCTACGTGACCTCCGACGTCGCCGCCGCGAGCCCGGTCGCGGACGGCTACCGCGTGCTCGACGTGCTGCCCTTCAACGTCAAGCGCCTGCGCGCGGCCCTGCGCGAGCGCGGAGTCGGGCGCCTGACCATCAAGAAGCGCGGGACCGCCGTCGTGCCGGAGCAGCTCCGCCGCCAGCTCGACCTCAGCGGCGACGCGGAGGCCACCGTCGTCCTCACGCGCGTGGCAGGTGCGCAGCACGCGCTCCTCGTCGAGCCCCTCGCGCACGCGAGCGGCCCCCCCCTCGACCGCCCGGAGCCCTGATGGAGATCCCGTTCGCGGAGTCGGAGCGGTCCACCGTCGGCATCGAGTGGGAGCTGGCGCTCGTCGACGCGGACAGCGGGGACCTGCGCCAGGTCGCGCAGACGGTGCTGGACGCCGTCGCGCCGGCCGGCGGCGGGGACCACCCGACGATCAAGCAGGAGCTGCTGCTCAACACCGTCGAGATCGTCACGGGCGTGTGCCGCACGATCGGCGAGGCGGGCGCCGACCTCGCGGGCACCCTCGAGCAGCTGCGCCGCGTCACGGATCCCCTCCGCGTGGAGCTGATGTGCGCCGGCACCCACCCGTTCGCGTCGTGGAGCAACCAGAAGGTCACCGACAAGCAGCGCTACGCCACCCTCATCGACCGCACCCAGTGGTGGGGCCGCCAGATGCTCATCTACGGCATCCACGTGCACGTGGGCATCGAGAGCCGGGACAAGGTGCTGCCGATCCTGCGCGCGGTCCTCGCGTGCTACCCGCACCTGCAGGCGCTGTCGGCGTCGTCGCCGTTCTGGGGCGGCAAGGACACGGCCTACGCCTCCAACCGCGCGCTGATGTTCCAGCAGCTGCCCACCGCCGGCCTGCCGTTCCAGTTCGACCGCTGGGCCGACTTCGAGGCCTACGCCGCGGACATGCTGCACACCGGGGTCATCGACGACATCAGCGAGATCCGGTGGGACCTGCGGCCGTCACCGCGCCTCGGCACGCTGGAGATGCGCATCTGCGACGGCGCCTCGAACCTCGCCGAGGTCCTCGCGCTCGCCGCCCTGACCCAGTGCCTCGTCGAGCACTTCTCGACCCTGTACGACGCCGGTGAGCCGCTCCCCCAGCTCCCGCCGTGGTTCGTGCAGGAGAACAAGTGGCGGTCCGCCCGGTACGGCATGGACGCGATCATCATCACCAACGCGCGCGGCGACGAGGAGCTCGTGGCCGACGCCGTCGAGCGGCTGCTGGCGGACCTCGCCCCCACGGCCGCCCGCCTGGGCTGCACGGACGAGCTGGCCGGGGTGCGGACGATCCTGCACAAGGGCGCGAGCTACCAGCGCCAGCGGGCGGTGGCGCGGCGCAACGGCGGCGAGCTGCTGCCCGTGGTCGAGGCGCTCGTTGCGGAGATGCGGGCGGGCAAGCCGCTCTGACGCGCCACCGGCCGGGTCAGGGCTCCGGCCGGTGCGGTCAGACGTCCGCCCAGCGCCAGGACGCGAGCATCGCCTCGTACAGGTCGCGGTGCAGGTCGGGCGACGCCTCGGGCCGGAGGAACCCCACCGCGTAGACCCAGCCGCCGCGGGCGACGTACGTGTCCGTGACGAGCTGGCGCCCGGCGCGATGGGTGACGGCGTAGCCCTCCCCGAACGCGCTCGACACGCGCTCGGCGGCGACGAGCTCCAGCCCGTCCTCGGCCGTCTCCCCCTGCCCGCGCGCCACCTTCTCGACGTCGGCGGCCGACATGTCCAGGCACACCGCCAGGAGGAAGGTGCCGTCGCCGAGGGGGACGGTGGTGGTCGCGGCCGGCCTCGTCGTGTCCGGCGCGGTCATCGGCGGGGCCGGGGCCGCCACGGTGGCCGCCGGGCAGCCGTTGAGGTCCGCTGGGATGGCGACCTCGTACGGCAACGCGACGGCGGGGTCCCCGACGATCGTGCGGACCTCGGCAGGGAGGTCCGGGGTGGTGTCGCGCGCCTGAAGGACGACGACCCCGCCCACGACGGCCAGGGCGAGGAGCGCGCCCAGCGCGACGACCTTCTGCACCCTGCTCATGCGCACCGTGCCGACCCTCAGACCAGGACGTGCGTCAGCGGCATCGAGGAGTCGACCGGCAGGTCGAGACTCGACGGCGGCAGCCCCCGGCGCACGACGGCGGCGCCCAGGGCCGCGATCATCGCGCCGTTGTCGGTGCAGTACCGGATCGGCGGGATGCGCACCTCGAGTCCGGCCTCGGCGCAGCGGGCGGCGGCCATGTCGCGCAGCTGGGAGTTCGCGGAGAACCCGCCGCCGACGACGAGCGTGTCCACCCCGTGCAGGCGGCAGGCCGCGATCGTCTTGGCCGTGAGCACGTCGGCGACGGCCTCGGCGAACGACGCCGCGACGTCGGGCAGGGGGATCTCCTCCCCGGCATCCTGGCGGGCCTCGACCCAGCGGGCCACCGCCGTCTTGAGGCCGGAGAACGAGAAGTCGTAGGCGTGGGCCGCCTGGTCCTTCACGGCGGTCAGCCCGCGCGGGAACCGGATGCTCGGGGTGCCCTCGCGCGCCAGCCGGTCGATGTGGGGGCCGCCGGGGTAGGGCAGGCCGAGCAGGCGCCCGACCTTGTCGAACGCCTCCCCCGCGGCGTCGTCGAGCGTCTGCCCGAGCTCCGTCACCCCGGTCGCGATGTCGTCGACGAGCAGCAGCGACGAGTGCCCGCCGGAGACGACGAGGGCCATGAAGCGGTCCGGGAACGGGCCGTGCACCAGCTCGTCCACCGCGACGTGGCCGATCACGTGGTTGATGCCGTAGAGCGGCTTGCCGAGACCGACGGCGAGCGCCTTCGCCGCCGACGCGCCGACCGTGAGCGGACCCACGAGGCCCGGCCCGGCGGTGACCGCCACCGCGTCGACGTCGGCCAGCCGGACGCCGGCGGTGTCGAGGGCGCGCTGGAGGGTGGGGACCATCGCCTCGAGATGGGCGCGCGAGGCGACCTCCGGGATGATGCCGCCGAACCGGGCGTGCTCGTCCACCGACGACGCCACGGCGTCGACGAGCAGCTCGCTGCCGGACTCGTCGACGCGGACGAGGCCGACGCCGGTCTCGTCGCAGGACGTCTCGATGCCGAGGACCAGGGACGCGCTCACGTGGACAGGGTATTGGGCTCGTCGGACGGCGCGAGCTCGCCGCCCAGGTCGTCGTCCGCGACGGCGTCGGCCTCGGCCTGCGCGACGAGCTCCGGCTCGGGTCCGGTGCCGAGGTCCAGGCGCATCGTCCAGGCGTCGACGTCCTCGGGCTGGTAGTACCGCCGCCGGCGCGCCAGGACGGTGAACCCGAACTGCTCGTACAGGGCCATCGCGGGCGCGTTGTCGACGCGCACCTCCAGCAGCACGCCGGTGGCGCCGAGCTCCCGCGAGCGCTCGACCAGTGCCGCCAGCAGCGCGGCACCGACCCCCTGGCGCTGGACGGGGGCGGCGACGCCGATCGTCATCACCTGCGTGACGTCGCCGTCGAACCACAGGCCGGCGTACCCGACCACCTCGTCGCCCGCCGTGGCCGCGAGGTACCAGCGACCCGGGGCGCGCAGCTCGCCGGCGAGCATCGCCTCGGTCCACGCCGACGGCCCGAAGAGCTGCCGCTCGATCTCCGCGACGCGCGGGACGTCGTCGGCCACGAGCGCGCGCAGCTCGACGCCGGGCGGCGGTGCCTGCGTCACCCGGTCACCCGCTTGCGTCCGGCAGCCGGCGTGACGTCGGGCCGGCGCAGGTACAGCGGTTCGGTGCCCAGGTCGGC
>JAEWYD010000401.1 GCA_023462275.1 Actinomycetes bacterium | reverse complement strand
CCCTCACACCGAGCGCTGCCGTCCCACGCGAGCGCTGCCACGACACCGGCAGCACTCGTGCGGGACGGCAGTTCTCGGCCCGCGCGCCTGGGTCACATGTCCATGCTGGAGCCGGGCATCGTCGAGCCGTCGGTCATCTGGTGGCTGGGGTCCCAGCCGACGACGGTCGGGTCGAGCATGCCGGCGATCATCGCAACGTGCGCCACGACGAGGAAGATGCCGACGAACGTCGCGTGCATCTTGAGGCGGCGCTGCTCGTCCCACCCGGCGCCGACGACGCCCGTCTCCAGCAGGGCCATGCCGAACAGCGGCACCACGCCGAGCAGGTAGAACCCGACCGCGGCGAGGTCCGCGCCGCCGCGCCAGCCGCCCGACGTCGTCAGCGGCACGACCGCGTGCTTCATCAGGTAGACGAACACGCCCAGGAAGTAGAAGCCGCCGATCAGCCCCGCCCAGCGGTTGAGCGCCCGCACGACACCGGAGACCCGGCGACCGAACAGGATGGCGAGCTCGGTGATCGCGATGGTCTCCGCCGCGATCACCGGCACGGCCATGAAGAGCAGCAGGTTCCACGGCTGGTTGGCCGCGAGCAGGCCCATGTAGTGGGTCGAGCCCATGTCCTCCCCGGCCGGCCACTCGGGCAGCACGAGCGCGACGACGGCGATGACCAGGCTCAGTGCGGCAACCAGGGCGAGGCGCAGGCCGGCGCGGCGGGATGCGGACGCCGGGGTGGCGGGCGTCGGCGCGGGTCGAGCGGGGGCGATGGCGGCCACGATGTCCTCCCTGGGCGCGGACCGTCCCCGCCCGTCGAGGAGCCTGGCGCCCGGACCCCGCGCGAACCCCTCACGACCGATGAAGGTTCGATGAAGGGGCCCCGGGCACCACGCGGTCGAGCCAGCGGGGCAGCCACCAGTTCCACCGGCCCATGAGCGCCATCGCGGCCGGCCCGAGCACGCAGCGCACCACGGTCGCGTCCACGACGACCGCCACCGCCAGCCCGACGCCGAAGACCTTGATCACCGGGTCGTCGACCAGCACGAACGACCCGAACACGGCGAGCATGATCGCGGCGGCGGCGGTGATGATGCCCCCGGTCTCGGCGAGCCCGCGCTGCACCGCCAGCCCGTTGCGGCCGCTGCGACGCCAGTGGCCGCGGACGGCGGCCAGCAGGAACACCTCGTAGTCCATGGACAGGCCGAACAGCACGGCGAACAGGAGCATGGGGACGTAGGAGTCGATGGCGACGGGCCCGTCCAGGCCGAGTGCCCGGGCGCCCCACCCCCACTCGAACACCGCGGTCACCACCCCGTACGCGGCCCCGACGGACACGAGGTCCATGAGCGCCGCCTTGAGGGGCAGCAGGAGCGAGCGGAGCGCCCCGACGAGCAGCACGGCAGCCACGGCGACCGTCGCGAGCACGAGCCACGGCAGTCGCGCCGCGATGCGCTCGGACAGGTCGATCCGGGTCGCCGTCGCCCCGCCCACGTGGAGCACGACGCCGTCGGGCGGGTCGAGCGCGCGCAGCGCGGCCACGGCGTCGGCCGTCGCCGCGTCCGCGGGGCCGGTGGTGGGCCGCACGCGCACGAGGGCCGCGGACCCGTCGTCCGCCAGCTGGGGCGCCGCGACCGCCGCGACCCCGGGGACGTCGGTGAGCTCCGCGGCGAGAGCCGACAGGCGGGGGTCCGTCGGGCCCGACGCCGACGGGTCCAGCCGGACGGCCACGACGAGCGAGGCGTTCGAGCCCTCACCCAGGTGGTCGGACGTCAGGTCGTAGGTGGTGCGCCGCTCGGACCCGACGGGTCGGTCGGCGTCGCTGCTCTGCCCGAGCGTCAGGGTGACGGCGGGTGCGGCGAGCACGCCCAGGACGGCGAGGCTCGCCGCCAGCCAGCGCCAGGGGCGCCGCACGACGTGGGCGCCCAGGCGCGCCCACCGCGTCGCGTCGAGCGCGTCGGTCGCGCTGGTGTCGAGACCTGCGCTCGGGTTGCCGTGGCAGGGCGCGGACCCGGGCGCCCCGCGACGCGAACGCCGCACGAGGCGAGGGCCCGCGGCAGCCACGAGCGCCGGCGTCAGCGTGAGCGAGCCGGTCAGCACGACGACGACCACGATCGCGGTGCCGAACCCGAGCCACGAGACGAACCCCACGCCCGTGACGGCCAGCGCCGAGATCGCCACCGCCACGGTCGTCCCGGCGAACGCCACGGCCTCCCCGGCGGTCAGCGCCGTCGCCTCCGCCGCCGCGACCCGGTCCGGGGCCGCGGCGATCGCGTCGCGGTGCCGCGCCACCTGGAACAACGCGTAGTCGATGCCGACGCCGAGCCCGATCATGGTGGCGAGCGTCGGCACCACGGTCGGGATCGCGACGGCGTCCCCCAGCAGGCGCAGCACCGAGAGCCCGCACGCCACGCCCACCAGGGCGCTGACGATCGGGACCCCCGTCGCCGCCACCGTCCCGAGCACGAGCAGGAGCACCAGGACCGCCGCCACGACGCCCACCACCTCGCTGGCGCGCGAGTCCAGGCCCGGCTCGAGGTCCCGCAGCAGCGGGTATCCCACGCCCACCTCGAGCCCGTCGGCGCGGGCGCCGGCGACGGCGGCCGCGAGCGCGCGCCGGTCGACGTCGTCCGCGGCCGTGACCGCCAGCCGGGTCGCCGTGGTG
>JAEWYD010000400.1 GCA_023462275.1 Actinomycetes bacterium | reverse complement strand
AGCCCGGCGAGGGCCGTGGCGACCGCCGCGGGGAGCGCCGCCGCGACGTCGCTCACCCGGTCCACGACGAGGGCGTCGGGCACCTCGCGGGCCGACGTCAGCGGGCTGACGGGCAGGCCCGCGCGCGTGGCGACCCGCTGCGCGGCCTCCGCAACGGCCGCGGGCGTCCGGTAGTTCACCGTCAGCTCGGCCAGCCGCCACGAGCCGCGCAGCACCGGGTCGAGCGCGCGGCGCCACGACCGTGCCCCCGCCGCCGTGGACGTCTGCGCGACGTCGCCGGCAATGGTCATCGACCGCGTGGGGCACCGGCGCACCAGCATCCGCCACGCCATCGCGGAGAGCTCCTGCGCCTCGTCGACCACGACGTGGCCGTAGGTCCAGGTCCGGTCGGCCGCGGCGCGCTCGGCCGTGGTGAGCACCGGCCCGCCGTGCGCGAACCGATCGGCGAGCACCTCCGCGCTGACGAGGCCGTCGGCCCCGGAGCTCTGCAGCACCTGGCGCGCGTACTCGACGTCGGCGGCTCGGCGTCGGGCGTCCTCGGCCGCCTGCGCCCGCTCCGCCTGGTCGTCCTCGCCGAGCAGCTCGGCGGCCTCGTCCAGCAGCGGGACGTCGGCGGGGGTCCAGGCCGCCCCGGCCGGGCGCGCCACCGCGGCCCGCTCCTCGTCGGAGAGCTCCGGGGCCGCGGCGGCGAGCCGCTCCGGACGGCTGTACAGGCTCTCGAGCAGGCCCTGCGGCGTCAGCGGCATCCACGCGAGGTTGAGCGCGATGCGGACCTCGCGCGTGGTGCGCAGCTCCTCCACCACCTCGGGCAGCTCGTCCGGCGCCAGGGGGACGGGCAGCTGCGCCGAGTACTGCGCCGCCAGGCGGTTCAGCATGTCGCGCACGAAGGCGACGCGAGCGAGGTTGTGGGGTCGCCCGGAGCGGCGGGCCTTGCCGATCGCGTCGGCGACGTCGCGCGGCTCGACCCGCACGAGGTGTCCCTCGACGGAGATCTCCCGGGCCTCGGCGGGGACCCGCTGACGCTGGCGCACCGCGCGGGCCACGATCTGCGCCCACACGGCGCGGCCCTTGATCTCCGCAACCGCGTCCGGCTCGGTGCCCTCAGCCCGCACGCCGGGGAAGAGGTCCCCGACGGTGGCGGTGACGACGCCCGTCTCGCCGAGCGACGGGAGCACCTGGTCGATGTACCGCAGGAACGTGCGGCTCGGCCCGACGAGCAGGACGCCGGAGCGCTCGAGCGTGCGCCGGTGGGCGTAGAGGAGGTACGCGGCCCGGTGCAGCGCCACAGCCGTCTTCCCGGTGCCCGGGCCCCCCTGGACGACGAGGGCGCCCTTGAGGTCGGCCCGGATGACGGCGTCCTGCTCCGCCTGGATGGTCGCGACGATGTCGCCCATCCGACCGGTGCGGCCGCTGGCCAGGGCGGCGAAGAGGGCGCCCTCGCCGGAGAGCGCCGCGGGGTCGGCCGCGCCGGAGCCGACCGCGTCGAGGTCGAGGACCTCGTCCTCCACGCCGGTGACGGTGCGTCCGCGGCTGATGAGGTGGCGCCGACGGACGACGTCCTCGGGTCGGGCGGTGGTCGCCCGGTAGAAGGGCTGGGCCGCCGGCGCACGCCAGTCGGTCAGGAGCACCGTGTGGTCGGGTTCGGTGAGGCCGATGCGGCCGACGTAGCGGGTGGAGCCGTCCGTCATGTCCAGGCGCCCGAACGTCAGGCGCTGCTCGACGGCGTCGAGCTGCGCCAGGCGGTCCTCGTAGAGCGTCGCGAACGCGTCGCGCTCGGAGCGGTTCTGGGGCGAGCCGGAGGGGCCGACCCGGCGCACCTCCCGCAGGCGCGCCGCCGTCTGGGCGCGGAGGTCGTCGAGCCGCGAGTAGCGACGGTCGACGGCCGACTGCTCCTCGCGCAGCTGTTCCTGCCTCGCCACACCCATCTCCTCCGCCCGTCCGTCGCGCGCGAGCGGGCCGTCCATTATCGCGCGCTGTCGAGTGCCCGCGCGTGCGTGTGATCAGCCGCCTAGGATCGACGACCGACGGCGAAAGGGGGGACGTGCCCTACCACCAGTACAGCCAGCGGCCCATCTCCGTCCTTCTCGTGGAGGACGACGACGGGGACGCGCTCCTCGTCGAGGAGCTCTTCGCCGACTCCGGCGCGCCCGTCGACCTGCGCCGTGCCGCGACCCTGGACGAGGCGCTGCGCCAGCTGGACGTCGCCTGCGTGCTCCTGGACCTCGGGCTGCCCGGTGTCTCCGGCTTCGAGGCGCTCGACGCGGTGCTGCGGGCGGCCGAGGGACCGGCGATCGTGGTCCTCACGGGCCTGACGGCGACGGGCCAGGGCCTCGAGGCCGTGGCGGCCGGCGCCCAGGACTACCTGGTCAAGGGCGAGGTCGACGCGGAGATGCTCATCCGTTCGATCCAGTACGCGATCCAGCGCCGCGTCGTCGAGCGGCAGGAGCGCGAGCTGTACCGCGCCCAGCTCCGCGCCCTGGAGACCGCCCGTCTCGAGCGCGGCCTGCTGCCGCGGCCGCTGCTCGGCGACACCCCGGTGGACGTCCTCGTCGGCTACCGCGCCGGCCGGGACGGGCTGCTCGGCGGCGACTTCTACGACGTCGTCGCCCGGCCCGACGGCTCCGTGGCCGCGGTGGTCGGCGACGTGGCCGGGCACGGCCCGGACGAGGCGGCCCTGGGGGCCACGCTGCGCACCGCGTGGCGGACCGCCCTCCTAGCCGGGCTGCCGGCGCCGGAGGTGCTGCGAGTGGTCGAGCAGGTGCTGATCGCCGAGCGCACGCGTCCGGAGACGTTCACGACCCTCGTCATGGTCGACGTCGCCGCGGGCGGCGCGAGCCTGGACCTCTACCTCTGCGGGCACCCGGCGCCGTTCCTCGTCGGGCCGCCCACGCAGGTGCTGCCGACGACTGCGCGCGGTCGCGCCCTCGGCATCCCGCTCGCCGACCGCTGGGAGCCGGTGCGGCTGCCGGTGGCGGGCCCGTGGCGGGTGGCCCTCTTCACCGACGGGCTGCTGGAGCCGACGGTCGACGGCGGCGCGGCGCGCCTCGGCGAGGCCGGCCTGCGCGCGATTGTCGAGCGCGAGGCCGCCCACCCCGAGGGCGCGAGCCTGGTCGACCGCATCATCGATGCGGTCCGGCGGCGCCACGGCGGCGACCTCGTCGACGACGCGGCCCTCGTGGTCCTCGGGCCGGCGGGGGACGGACGCGCCGCGCGTGGGGTCGTGCGATGAGCGACCGGTCGCTGCGCTCGCGGCTGCGCGCCGCGCTCATCACGGGGGCCGCGGTGCTCGCGCTCGCCGCCGTGCTCGCCGGCGTCGCCCTCACCGTCATGCGCGAGCGGCTGGACGCGATCACCAAGACGTACTTCTTCGCCATCACCGAGGCGGACTCCGGCCATATCCTGCTCCTCGACCTCCAGACGGCGATCGAGGGGTACGTGAAGACCGGGGACGAGGCCTCGCTGGGCCTGCTGTCCCGCGTCACCGGCGAGTCGCCCGACCCCGGCGCGCCCGACACCGGGGCGCTGCTGGCGCACGAGCTCGGGGACGACCACGCGCTGCTCCAGCTGCGTCGCGAGGCGCAGGACGCGCTCGACGCCTGGAACACCGACCACGTGCAGCCCCTCCTCGCGGCGGTCCGCGCGGGCGGCCCGGACGCCGTCGACGACCGGCAGGTGGCTGCCGAGCAGGCGGCGTTCACGGACCTGGAGCGCCTCGTCGAGCGGTACTCGACCGACCTGCGGGCCGAGCGCGAGGGCGCCAACCAGGACCTGCGCACCTGGATGGACGTCACCACGGCGTCCTTCGTCATCCTGGTCCTCGGCGCGCTCGTCGCCGGCGTCCTGCTCTGGCTCTTCCTGCGCCGCTGGGTGACGGACCCGCTGAGCGAGCTCGCCGCGGACACCCGGCGGGTCACCGCGGGCGACGCCGGCCACCCGGTCGCCGAGCGCGGCGTGGGGGAGGTGCGAGCGGTCACCCGGGACATCGAGGACATGCGGTCGCAGCTCGTGCTGCTCGTGGAGGCGGCGCGCCACTCCCGGGAGGAGCTGGAGCGCTCGCACGCCGCGCTGGAGGAGCAGGCCGAGGACCTGCGCCGGTCCAACCGCGACCTGGAGCAGTTCGCCTACGTCGCCTCGCACGACCTGCAGGAGCCCCTCCGGAAGGTCGCCAGCTTCACGCAGCTCCTCTCCACCCGCTACGCCGGGCAGCTCGACGAGCGGGCGGACCAGTACATCGCCTTCGCCGTGGACGGGGCGAAGCGCATGCAGCGGCTCATCAACGACCTGCTCGGCTTCTCGCGCGTCGGGCGGCTCGGCACGGAGGTCACCGACGTCGACCTGGGCGCGGCCCTGCGGCAGGTGGTGGCGGACCTGGAGCCCACCATCGAGGCGTCCGGCGGGCGCGTCGAGTGGGACGAGCTGCCCGTCGTGCGTGGCGAGGCGCCCCTCCTCACGCAGCTGCTCGCCAACCTCGTCGGCAACGCGCTGAAGTTCCGCCACCCGGACCGTCCGCCCGTGGTGCGGGTCGACGCACGCCGCGTGGGGGCGTACTGGGAGCTCTCCTGCACGGACAACGGCATCGGCATCGACCCCAAGTACGCCGAGCGCGTGTTCGTGATCTTCCAGCGGTTGCACCCGAAGGACGTCTACGAGGGCACCGGGATCGGGCTCGCGCTCTGCAAGAAGATCGTCGAGTACCACGGCGGCAGCATCTGGATCGACCTGGAGATCCCCGAGGGGACGGCGGTGCGGTGGACGCTGCCCGCCGACGACGACGGCGGTGTGGCGCGCGCCCACACGCTTTCTCCGGCCCGGGCAGGGCATGATGAGGCCCACGACGGCGCGACGGGCGTCGATGCCGAGCCGGGGGCGACCCCAGCCGGGGAGGAGACGCATGGCTGAGCACAGCCCGATCGACGTGCTGCTCGTCGAGGACGACCCCGGCGACGTCCTGATGACGCGCGAGGCGTTCGAGGAGAACAAGGTCGCGAACCGCCTCGCCGTCGTGCCCGACGGCGTCGACGCGATGGCCTTCCTGCGCAAGGAGGGCGAGTACGCCGACGCCCCGACGCCCGACCTGGTGCTGCTCGACCTCAACCTCCCGCGGATGGACGGCCGGGAGGTGCTCGCTGCGATGAAGTCCGACCCGGAGCTGCGGCGCATCCCCGTCGTCGTGCTCACGACGTCGGAGGCGGAGGAGGACGTGCTCCGCAGCTACTCGCTGCACGCGAACGCGTACGTGACCAAGCCGGTGGACTTCCAGCGCTTCATCGACGTGGTGCGCCAGATCGACGACTTCTTCGTCTCGGTCGTGCGCCTGCCCAACCACTGATCTGCGCCGGCGCGGGAATCCTCCGCGCGGGCCGTGCGTTCCCCCTTCAGATCGCAAGGAGGACGCATGGCCGAGCCGCACGAGCTGTACACCGTCGAGCCCGAGGTCGCTGCTGAGCTGTCGGCGACCTCGACCGGGCCGGTGCTCCTGCACGTCCTGCGCGGCTTCGTCGACGCCGGTGGCGCGGCGGAGCTGGTCGCGGAGCACCTGCTGGAGCGCTTCCCGAGCCACCGCCTGGTGACGTTCGACGTCGACCAGCTGCTCGACTACCGGGCACGCCGCCCGATGATGACCTTCGACGTGTCCCGCTGGCGCGACTACGACGCGCCACAGCTCGTCGTCGACGTGCTGACCGACGCGGACGGGACGCCGTTCCTGCTGCTCCACGGCCTGGAGCCCGACGTCTCGTGGGAGCGCTTCGCGGCGGCCGTGCGGGAGGTCGTCGAGCGCTTCGACGTGTCCCTGACCGTCGGCATCAACGGCATCCCGATGGGGGTCCCGCACACCCGGCCGATCGGCGTCACGGCGCACGGCACCCGGCCCGAGCTCGTGGAGAGCCCCGGCTGGTTCGGGACCGTGCAGGTGCCCGCGTCGATCGGCTCGGTCCTGGAGTACCGCCTCGGCCGCTGGGGGCACGACGCCGTCGGGTTCGCGGTGCACGTCCCGCACTACCTGGCCGGGTCGGGCTTCCCGCCGGCGGCGGTGGCCGGGCTGCGGCACATCGAGGACGTGACCGGCCTCTCCCTGGACGCCCCGGCGCTCGAGCCGGCCGCGCGCCAGACCCTCGCGGCGGTGGACCGCCAGGTCGCCGGCTCCGACGACGTCGCGACGGTGGTGCACGCGCTGGAGGAGCAGTACGACAACCTGGCTCGCACGCTCGGCCGGCCGAGCCTCCTCGCCGAGGCGGCTGGCCTGCCCACGGCCGACGAGATCGGCGCCGAGCTCGAGCGGTTCCTCGCGGAGCAGCCGCCGCCCGAGGCGTGACCTCGGGCCCGGCGCGCCCGCGCCGGGTCGGGTTACCGTGCTCCGTGCCCTCCGCCGCCCTGCCCGCCCCGATCGAGCGGGTCAGCGCACGGGCGCTCGCGGTGTGGGGCGCGGCGATCGGCGCCTACTGCGTCGCGGTCCTCCAGCGGTCCTCGCTGGGTGTCGCCGGCGTGCAGGCCGTCGACCGGTTCGGGATCAGCGCGACGGTGCTGTCCTCGTTCGTCGTCGTCCAGCTCGCCGTGTACGCCGCGATGCAGGTTCCGCTCGGCGTCCTGCTGGACCGCTTCGGCTCGCGGGCCCTCATCGGGACGGGTGCGGGCCTCATGGCCGTCGGCCAGCTCCTCCTCGGCGTCGTCCACGACCTCCCGCTCGCGTACGTGGCGAGGGTGCTCATCGGTGCGGGTGACGCCGCGACGTTCGTCTCCGCCGTCCGGCTCGTGGCCGCCTGGTTCCCCGCGCGCCGCGTCCCGCTCTTCACGCAGCTGACCGGCATCGCGGGGCACGCGGGCCAGGTGGCGGCCGCCATCCCGCTGGTCGCGGTCCTGCACGGTGCGGGGTGGCGCAACGCGTTCGTCGGGCTCGCCGCGGTGGGGGCGCTCGCGTGCGTCCTCGCCTGGGCCGGGATCCGCGACCGTCCGCCCGGGGCCCCGCCGCTGCCGCGCACGCTCGCCGTCGGGCACCACCTGCGTCAGACGCTCCGGACGCCGGCCACGTGGCTCGGCTTCTGCACGCACGGCCTCGGCTACTTCCCGATGGCGGTCTTCACGCTCCTGTGGGGCTTCCCGTTCCTCACGCAGGCCCAGGGCCTGAGCGCGGCGCAGGCGAGCGGCGTGCTCACGGTGAACGCGGTCGCCGCGACCGCGTCGGGGCCGTTCGTCGGCATGCTCACCGGCCGGCACCCGTTGCGTCGCTCCTGGATGGTGCTCACGTTCGCCGCGGCGTCCGCGGCGGCGTGGGGGGCCGTGCTGCTGCGGCCGGGGCCCAGCCCGCTCTGGCTGCTCGTCCTGCTCGTCGCGGTGCTCGGCGTCGGCGGCCCGGTGTCCGCGATCGGCTTCGACTTCGCGCGGACCGCGCACCCGCCGGACCGGCTGGGGACCGCCATCGGTCTCACGAACGTCGGCGGCTTCTCCGTGGCCGTGCTGACGGTGCAGGTGATCGGCCTCGTCCTGGACTCCGCCGGCGGCCCGGACGCGAGCCTGGGGGCGTACCGGCTGGCGTTCGCCGTGCAGGCGGTGCCCTGGGCGGCGCTCGTCGTCGGCGTCCTGGTCACGCGGCGCAGCGCCCGGGCAGTGCTGCGCTCCCAGGGCGTCGTCGTGGCGCCCGTCCGGCAGGTGCTGGCGCAGCGACGGGAGGCGCGGGCGACCGCCCGCCGTGGACGCGGCGGCCTCGGCGGACCTCCCGCGACGAGGTGATCGGGACTGTGGCGTCGCGCAGGGTGTGCGTGCCATGCTTGCGCGTGTTGCAGTGACCAGCATCACCCTGGCTCGTCCGGGCCCCCGTCATGACCTCCCCGAGGTCAGCCGGTGCAGGACGGTGGGACGAGGCATTGCGGCACGAGGACCGGGCACAGGGCACGGTCACGACGTCCCGGATGGACAGAAGGACAGGCAGAGCATGGCGCAGGGTTCCGTCAAGTGGTTCAACGCTGAGAAGGGCTACGGCTTCATCGCCCAGGACGGCGGCGGTGCCGACGTCTTCGTGCACTACTCGGCCATCGACGTCCCGGGCTACAAGTCCCTCGAGGAGGCGCAGCGGGTCGAGTTCGAGATCACGCAGGGCCCCAAGGGGCCGCAGGCGGAGAACGTCCACCCGATCTGAGCCGCTCAGCGATCGATCGCCGGCAGGCCGTCCCCGACGAAGGGGGCGGCCTGCCGCGTCATGTCGGGCCGACGGTGCCGGGGTCGGGGTCGTGCAGGACGGGCGCTCCGCCGACGAAGGCGTCGAGCTCCGCGCCGTGCAGCAGGCGCGCGGGGGCCGGCAGGCTGCGCAGCGCGCGGGCCAGCCCGGCGTCGGGGGGCCCCCGGCCCCCCCCCCCCCCCCGGGCCCCCCCCCCC
>JAEWYD010000399.1 GCA_023462275.1 Actinomycetes bacterium | reverse complement strand
GCGCGGGCGCGGCTCACCGCCGTCCCGTCGCGGCTCGCTGCCGCGCTCGCGATCAGCGCCTGGGGCCCGTGGCACGTCCTCATGGGCGCCGTCCGCGGGGACCCGGTGCGGGCCCGCACCCACCTGGTGTCGGCGCCGCTCGGCGCGGCCTACGCGGTGGTCTCGTGGACGTGGTGACGGTCGCCGTCGTCGGGCCGACAGCGACGGGCAAGTCGGACCTGGCCGTGGCCCTGGCGCGCCACCTCGGCGGCGAGGTCGTGAACGCGGACGCCCTGCAGCTGTACCGCGGCATGGACGTGGGGACGGCGAAGCTCACGCCGGCGGAGCGCGCCGGGGTGCCCCATCACCAGCTCGACGTGCTCGACGTCGGCCAGGAGTCGTCGGTGGCGCGGTACCAGACCGACGCGCGCGCCGACGTCGCCGACGTCGTCGCCCGCGGCCTGCGCCCCGTCGTCGTGGGCGGGTCGGGCCTCTACGTGCGTGCGCTCCTCGACCGGCTCGAGATCCCGCCGACGGACCCCGACGTGCGCGGCCGGCTCGAGGCGCGTGCGGCCGCCGAGGGGCCGGGGCTGCTGCACGACGAGCTCGCCCGCCTCGACCCGCCGGCCGCCGCCCGCATCGACCGCGCGAACGCCCGCCGCATCGTGCGCGCCCTGGAGGTCATCGAGCTCACCGGCCGACCGTTCTCCGCGACCCTGCCCGAGCCGGAGTACCTCCGCCCGACGCTGCAGATCGGGCTCGACTGCGCGCGCGACGTGCTGGACGCGCGCATCGCCGCCCGCGTGGACCGCATGTGGGCCGACGGGCTGGTCGAGGAGACGCGCCGCCTGGCGCCGCACATGGGGCCGACGGCGTCCCGCGCGATCGGCTACGCGCAGGTGCTGGACCTCCTCGCCGGCCGCACGTCGGAGGATCAGGCCAGGGCCGACGTCGTCGCCGGCACCCGACGGCTCGCCCGGCGCCAGATGACGTGGTTCGGGCGCGACCTGCGCGTGCACTGGTTCGAGGCGGACGAGCCCGACCTCCTCGAGCGTGCGCTGGCGCTCGTCGCCGAGGCTGATGCCGGACGCGCGCCCGCGCCGGCCGGTCCGCGCCGTAGATTGCACGCATGAACCCCCACGGCGCCTCCCGCCCGACGCACCTCGCCGTCACCAAGGGTCACGGCACGCACAACGACTTCGTGCTCATCGACGACCGCGAGGGCGTCCTGGAGCTGACCGGTGACCTCGTCCGGGGCCTCGCCGACCGTCGCGGCGGTGTCGGCGGCGACGGCGTCATCCGGCTGGTGCCCTCGGAGCTGGTCCCGGAGGGGCGCGCCTGCCTCGTGCAGGACCCGACGGCCGTGTGGTTCATGGACTACCGGAATGCCGACGGCAGCCTGGCGGAGATGTGCGGCAACGGCGTCCGCGTCCTCGCGGCCTTCGCGCACCGCCTCGGGGTGTGGGACGGGCACAAGCCGCTCCCGCTGGGCACCCGCGCGGGGGTGCGGACGGTCCGGACCGACAGCGTCGAGGGCTGGTTCGCTGCGGACATGGGCCCGTGGCGCGTGCCCGGTGGCCCGGAGGCGCTCGCCGCGGGCCACGACGCCGAGGTCAAGGTCAAGGGCCTCGGTGAGCCGCGCAAGGCGCTGAGCCTCGAGGTCGGCAACCCGCACACCGTCATCGCCATCGGCGACCCGCGCGACCTGGACAGCGCCGACCTGCACCGGGCGCCGGTGGTCACGCCCGCGCCGCCGGACGGCTCGAACGTCGAGCTCGTGGTGCCCATGGGCCAGCGCGCCGACGGCACCGGCGTCGTCCGGATGCGCGTCCACGAGCGCGGCGTCGGCGAGACCCAGTCCTGCGGCACCGGCGCGTGCGCCGCCGCGATGGCGGTGCGGGCCTGGGCGGGGGAGGGCGCACCGGACGTGTGGTGGGTCGAGGTGCCCGGCGGGACGGTGCGCGTCACGGCGGTCGGTGACCAGGTCGAGCTGGCGGGTCCCGCCGTCCTCACCTTCGACGCTGTCGTCGACCTCGACGCCCTCGCCGGTCGCTAGGCGTCCGTCCGCGTGACGCGGAGCACGCGGAAGCCCTTCGCGCTCGCGGCGCGCTCGGCCGTGAGCCCCGGCAGCTCCTCGTCGATCCACCGCTGCAGCGAGTCGGCGCCGAGGTTGCGTTGCACGACCAGGTGCGCGGCGCCGTCGGGCGCCAGGCGCGGCAGCCACGCCGCCAGGAGTGCGTGCAGCTCCGTCTTGCCGATCCTGATGGGCGGGTTCGACCAGATCGCCGAGAACCGCACGTCGTCCGGGACGTCCTCGGGCGTCGCGGCGCGCACGCCGGCCAGGTGCAGGTCCGCGGCCGTCCTGCGCACGAGGTCGAGGGCCCTGCGGTTGACGTCGACCGCCCACACGCGCGCGTCGGGGCGCAGCAGCGCCATCGTCAGGGCCACCGGACCCCAGCCGCACCCGAGGTCCAGCAGGTCGCCGGCGGCGGGCGGTGCGGGGACGGAACGCAGGAGGACCTGGGTGCCGAGGTCGACCCGGCCGCCGGAGAAGACGCCGGCCGCCGTGTGCACGCGCACGTCCCGGCCCGCGAGCGGCACGGTCATCGTGCGTCGCTCGTCCGGCGACGCGGGCTCGGCGGAGAAGTAGTGGTCGCGCGGCACGGGTCGCACTGTACCGAGGGCCGGCCCCGGCCCCGGCTGCGCGGCTGCGCGGCTGCGCGCGCGGCCTATACGTTCGCGTGGCTCCGGCGGTGCGTGTCACGCTGGAGGTTGAAGGAAGGTGCACATGACCCAGACCCCCACCCCGTCCCACGACCCGGCCACGATGGCCGACGCGGTCGTGGCCCGCATCCTCGCGCGCGCCGGCCGCGGGGACGAGCCGACCTGGGACGACGACGCCGACGGCGAGCAGCTCGACCGCGCCGACCGCGCGGCCCTGCGGCGCGTCGCGGGACTGTCCACCGAGCTCGCCGACGTCACCGAGGTCGAGTACCGGCAGCTGCGGCTCGAGCGCGTCGTGCTCGTGGGCCTGTGGGCGCGCGGCCCGGCAGAGCAGGCGGAGACGTCCCTGCGCGAGCTGGCCGCGCTCGCGGAGACCGCCGGCTCGGAGGTCCTGGACGGTCTCCTGCAGCGGCGGCCGCACCCCGACGCCGGCACCTACCTCGGATCCGGCAAGGCCGCCGAGCTGGCGGACCTGGTCGCGGCGGTCGGCGCGGACACCGTGATCGTCGACGGTGAGCTGGCGCCCTCCCAGCGCCGTGCGCTCGAGGACATCGTCAAGGTCAAGGTCATCGACCGGACCGCGCTGATCCTCGACATCTTCGCCCAGCACGCGCGCTCCAAGGAGGGCAAGGCGCAGGTGGAGCTGGCGCAGCTGGAGTACCTGCTCCCGCGCCTGCGCGGCTGGGGCGAGAGCATGTCCCGCCAGGCCGGTGGTCGCGTGGCGGCGGGCGCGGGCATCGGGTCCCGCGGCCCCGGCGAGACGAAGATCGAGCTGGACCGCCGCCGCATCCGGTCCCGCATGGCGAAGCTCCGCCGGGAGATCGCCGGGATGGCTCCGGCGCGGGCGACCCGGCGCGGGTCGCGTCGCCGCCACGGGGTGCCGGCGGTCGCCGTCGTCGGCTACACCAACGCCGGGAAGTCGAGCCTGCTCAACCGGTTGACCGGGGCGGGCGTGCTCGTGGAGGACGCGCTCTTCGCGACCCTGGACCCGACGGTCCGCCGCACCCAGACGCCGGACGGCCGCACGTACACGCTCACCGACACGGTCGGCTTCGTGCGGTCGCTGCCTACGCAGCTCGTCGAGGCGTTCCGGTCGACGCTCGAGGAGGTGGCGGAGGCGGACGTGCTGCTGCACGTCGTGGACGCCTCCCACCCCGACCCCGAGGGCCAGATCACGACGGTGCGCGGGGTGGTGCGGGACATCGACGGCACCGAGCACATCCCCGAGCTGCTCGTGCTCAACAAGGTCGACGTCGCCGACCCGGAGGTCGTCGACCGCGTGCTGCGGCGCGAGCCGGGGGCGATCGCGATCTCGGCGCGGACGGGGGCCGGCCTGGAGCGACTGGCCGAGGCGATCGCGGAGGCCCTGCCGCGGCCGCGGGAGGTGGTGGACGTCGTCCTCCCATACCGACGCGGTGACCTCGTGAGCCGCGTGCACTCCGAGGGCGAGATCCTCTCGGAGGTGCACACCGAGCACGGGACGGCGCTGCGAGCCCGGGTGGACCCGGACCTGGCGGCCGAGATGCTCGCGGCCGCGGGGGCCTGACGCGGCCGTCCACCGGTGCCGACCGCGACGTCCGGCGCTGTCCGCGGCGGCATCTAGGCTGCCGGGGTGGAGTCGCCGTCGGTCGAAGAGCTGCTCGACCTGGCGGTGGCCGTCCTCGGCGGCCGGCGCCGGGAGGGCCAGCACGCCATGGCCCTGGCGGTGGAGCACGCCGTCGGGCATGGCGAGCACCTCCTCGTGCAGGCCGGCACGGGCACGGGCAAGTCGCTCGGCTACCTCGTTCCCGCCGTGCGGCACGCCGTCCTCGCGGACGAGCGCGTCGTCGTGTCGACCGCGACGCTCGCTCTGCAGCGGCAGGTGATGACGCGGGACCTCCCGCTCGTGGCGGCGGCCGTGGCCCCGCGCCTGCCCCGGGCGCCACGCATCGCGCTGCTCAAGGGCTGGCACAACTACCTCTGCCGGCACCGGGTGGAGGGCGGCTACCCGAGCGAGGAGCCGGCGGCCCTCTTCGACGCGGCCGAGGCCGGCGGTGCCGCTGAGCACCCCACGCCGACGCCGTCGTCGAGCCTCGGCGCCGAGGTGCTGCGCATCCGGGAGTGGGCGGCCGAGACGACGACGGGGGACCGGGACGACCTCGTGCCGGGCGTCTCCGACCGCGCGTGGCGGCAGGCGTCGGTCACCTCGCTCGACTGCCTGGGCACGCACTGCCCGCTCGTCGACGAGTGCTTCCCGGCCCAGGCGAAGGAGCGCGCGCACGAGGCGGACGTCGTCGTCACGAACCACGCGATGCTCGGCATCGCGGCCAGCGGGTCGCCCGGCGTGCTGCCCGAGCACACCGTGCTCGTCGTCGACGAGGGCCACGAGCTCGCGGACCGGGTGACCGCGCAGGCGACCGCCGAGCTCTCCGCCACGGTCGTGGACCGCGCAGCACGCCTGGCGCGTCGGCACGGCGGCGTGCCCGCCGAGTCGCTGCAGGTGGCGGCCCTCGACCTCGGGGCCGCGCTGGCGGAGGCGACACCCGGACGGTTCCGGGACGGTGTGCCGGGCGGACTCGGCGCCGCCGTGGCCGGCGTGCGCGATGCGGCCCGCGAGCTGCTCAGCGCACTGCGACCCGAGGGTACGCCCACCTCGAAGGACGCGGCCGACGGCGGCCGCAAGATGGCGACGGCCGCCGTCCTCACGATCTTCGAGGTGGCCGAGCGCATGGTGGGCGACGAGCGGGACGTCGTCTGGTGCGAGGGCGACGACGGGGCTCCGCCGAGCAGGCTGCTCGCGGCGCCGCTCGACGTGGCGGGACTGGTCCGCGGGGGCCTGCTGCGCGAGCGGACGGCGGTCCTCACGTCGGCGACCCTCTCCCTCGGCGGCAGCTTCGCGCCCCTCGCCGTCTCGGTGGGGCTGCGGCCCGACGAGATGGTGGCGGCCGACGCCGAGGGGCCGAGCCGCGGGCGGAGCGGGTCCGGGGAGGCGACGGGCGGCGGTTCGGGGCTGGTGGCGGACCCGCCCCAGCCGTGGCGTGGCATCGACGTCGGCAGCCCGTTCGAGCATGCCAGGCGCGGCATCCTCTACGTGGCCCGCCACCTCCCGCCGCCCGGGCGCGAGCCGGCGACCGACGCGCAGCTGGACGAGATCGCCGACCTGGTCACCGCCGCCGGTGGCGCGACCCTCGGCCTGTTCTCCTCGCGGCGCGCGGCCACCGCGGCGGCGGAGGCGATGCGCGAGCGCCTGGACGTGCCGGTGCTGTGCCAGGGCGACGACGCCGTCCCCACGCTCGTCGCGCGGTTCCTCGACGACGAGGCCACGTGCCTGTTCGGCACCCTGTCGCTCTGGCAGGGGGTCGACGTCCCCGGGTCGGCGTGCCGGCTCGTGCTCATCGACCGCATCCCGTTCCCGCGTCCGGACGACCCGGTGCGCTCCGCACGCGCCGAGGCGGTCCAGGCGCGCGGCGGGAACGGCTTCATGGCCGTCGCCGCGACGCAGGCGGCGCTGCTGCTCGCCCAGGGCTCCGGGCGCCTGATCCGGACGGAGACGGACCGTGGCGTCGTCGCCGTGCTCGACCCCCGGCTGGTCACCGCCCGCTACGGCAGCTTCCTGGTCCGGAGCATGCCGCCGTTCTGGCGGACGACCGACCGCGCCGTCGTCCTCGACGCCCTCCGCCGCCTGGCGGTGCCGGTGCCCGCGGTCGCCGTCGACGACGGTGCCGAGGATGGTGCCGAGGCCGGTGCCGAGGGTGCTGACGACGAGAGCCCGGCGACGACGCAGGGCGCGCCGCGGCCGCCTCGTCGATCATCTGCGACGTCCTCGCGTTAGGGTCCCCACCAGGGGCCACGGACCGTCCGGGCATCGGGGAGAGACATGGACACCACAGGCCGCTCAGCGTCTGACATCGGCGCCCGCCGCACGACCAAGGTCGCCGTCGTGGGCGCCGGGAGCGTCGGCAGCACCCTGGCCTACGCGATGCTCATGCGTGGCACCGCGCGCACGGTGGCGCTGCACGACATCAACGCGGCGAAGGTCGAGGCCGAGGTCCTCGACATCGCGCACGGCATCCAGTTCGTGCCGATGGCGGACGTGATCGGGTCCGACGACGTCGAGGTCTGCGCCGGCGCCGACGTGGTCGTCGTGACGGCGGGCGCGAAGCAGAAGCCGAACCAGACGCGGCTCGACCTCGCCGAGGCGACGGTGGGGATGATGCGCACGATCATGCCGCGGCTCGTGGAGGTGGCTCCCGAGGCCGTGTTCGTGATGGTCACCAACCCGGTCGACGTCGTCACCTACGCCGCCCAGAAGATCTCCGGCCTCCCGCCGCGCCAGGTCTTCGGCTCGGGGACCGTGCTGGACTCGTCGCGCCTGCGCTACCTGCTGGCGCAGCACACGGGCGTGGCGGTCCAGAACATCCACGCCTACATCGCGGGGGAGCACGGGGACAGCGAGATCCCGCTGTGGACGTCCGCCAGCATCGGCGCCGTCCCGCTGATGCGCTGGCCCGGCGTCGTCGGCGCGGACGGCAAGGTGACGGGCAGCCTCACCGCCGCGGACCGGGAGCGCATCGAGCGCGAGGTCGTCCACTCGGCGTACCGCATCATCGCCGGCAAGGGTGCGACGAACTACGCGGTCGGGCTCGCGGGGACACGGATCATCGAGGCGGTGCTGGGCGACGAGGGTCGGGTGCTGCCGGTCTCCTCGAGGCTCGAGAACTACCTGGGCATCAACGACGTCTGCCTCTCGGTGCCGTGCGTGGTGGGCCGCGAAGGCGTGCGGACGACATTGGAGGTCGACATGTCGTACGACGAGCTCGCCGGCCTGCGGGCGTCGGCGGACGCGGTGCGCGAGGTCGCGCGGAGCCTGGGGCTCTAGGACGTAGCGGCTCCGACGTGCGGGCGGACCGGATGCGGGCCGCCCGCACGCGGGCTCAGAGGCTACGCAGGACGCTGACGACGCGTCCGAGCACGACGGCGTCGTCAGCGGGGATGGGCTGGTAGGCCGCGTTCTGCGGCAGTAGCGTGACGTGGCCGCCGGCTCGGCGGAACGTCTTCACGGTCGCCTCCCCGTCGATCATCGCGGCGACGATCTCCCCGTTCTCCGCCACCGGCTGCCGCCGCACCACGACCCAGTCGCCGTCGCAGATCGCCGCGTCGATCATCGAGTCGCCGCTGACGCGCAGGAGGAAGAGCTCGCCGTCGCCGACCAGCTGCCGCGGCAGCGGGAAGACGTCCTCCACGACCTGCTCGGCGAGGATCGGCCCGCCGGCGGCGATGCGGCCGACGAGCGGGACGTACGCGGGTGCGGGAGCGGCGTCGCCGGGCGCCATGGCGTCCTCGCCCAGCTGAGCGCCGAGCGCGCCGATGACCCGCGAGTCGTCCGGGTGGACGACCTCGATCGCGCGTGGGCGGTTGGGGTCGCGGCGGAGGTAGCCCTTGCGCTCGAGCACGGTGAGCTGGTGCTTGACCGACGACGGGCTGGTCAACCCCACGGCCTCCCCGATCTCGCGCATGCTCGGCGGATAGCCGCGGTTCTCCACGCTCGCACGGATGGTGTCGAGGACGAGGCGCTGCCGGGCCGTGAGCCCCTCACCCCCGTCGATGGGGTGGACCGAGGCGAGGCCCTCGTCGTTCGAGGGCGTCTCGCTGTCGGACGGGGTGTGCGCCACGGTGGCCTCCGATCGCTCACCCACGTGCGTGTCAGTGGCACGTGGTGGTCTTTCTCCCACGCCCCACCCTAGGGCCGCGGCCGCCGCTGATCAAACATCTGTTCGAGCGTGTCGGCGGGCGGTCCGGGAGGCGCGGCAGCGGTCACGACCGCTTGACGTGTCGGCGGGGTGTGGTAGACATCGTACTGACGTTCGACGAACAAGCGTTCGAGCGGTGGAGGCGCGGCAGGTGCCGCGGGACTCGGAGGAGGTCGCCATGAGCGCTCTCGTCATCGACACCACGGGTTACCTCGCGCGGCCGGTCGCGGCGCGCCGGCCGCGTGCCGTCGTGCCCGTCGGCCGTCAGGTCTCCGACGGCACCCGGCCAGCGGTCGCGGCTTCCGTCGCGACGTCGGGCGCCGGTCTCCGGCTGACGCGGCGCGGCCGTGCGGTGGTCGCCTTCCTGGCGCTGCTCTCCGCCCTGGGCGTGACGTTCGCGTCGCAGCAGGCGATGGCGGGTGAGGCGCCGGCCGCGGTGCCCGTCGGCACGCACACCGTGGTCGCCGGGGAGACGCTGTGGGGGATCGCGGGCGACGTCGCGGCCCCGGGCGAGGACGTGCGCGACGTCGTCTCGGCCCTGATGGAGCTCAACGGGCTCGGCACGGCCGACGTCCTCGCAGGGCAGGAGCTGCTGGTCCCGGCGCCCTGAGTCTCCTTGCACCCACGGCGACGCCCTGCGTAGCGTGGCCCGGGCCTGCGCGATGAACGGCGCGGGCCGACCCGCGCAGCCGCGCGTGTCGACGGCCGCAGGGAGGGGTCGGGCCGTGCACTGCCCGTTCTGTCGCCACGGCGACTCGCGCGTGATCGACTCGCGGACCTCGGACGACGGCGCGTCGATCCGTCGCCGCCGGCAGTGCCCCGAGTGCCACCGCCGCTTCACCACGGTCGAGACCGCCAGCCTGTCCGTGGTCAAGCGGTCCGGCGTCGTCGAGCCGTTCAGCCGCGAGAAGATCATGACCGGTGTGCGGAAGGCGTGCCAGGGCCGCCCTGTGGGCGACGACGACGTCGCCCGCCTTGCCCAGCGGGTGGAGGAGGCCCTGCGGAGCACGGGGGCCGCCGAGGTCGATGCGCACGAGATCGGACTGGCGATCCTCGGGCCGCTGCGGGACCTCGACGAGGTCGCGTACCTGCGCTTTGCCAGCGTCTACCAGGCGTTCGAGTCCCTGGACGACTTCGAGGCGGCCATCGGCGCGCTGCGGGCCGAGCGGGCGGCGGCCGCCGACGCCTCGGCGGTCGCGGAGGCCTGAGCCGACTGAGCGGGCAGCAGTGGCGGTACCGAGTGGTGCCGACCGGCGCCGCGGACGACCCGCCCGGGTCAGTGGTGGTCGAGGATGTCCTGGCGGACGACGCGCCGGAGCACCTTGCCGATCTGCGACCGGGGGAGCTCGGGGAGGACGACGAGGTCGCGAGGGTGCGCGTAGCGCGCCAGGCGCTGCTCGCTCCACGCCCGCACCGCCGACAGCTCCACCTTCGTGACCCCCTCGGCCAGGACGATCGCTGCCACGACCTTCTCGCCGAGGTCGCCGCCGGGGATGCCGACGACGGCGACGTCCTCGATCTCCGGCATCTCGCGGAGCTGGTCCTCGACCTGGGACGGGTACACGTTGAAGCCGCCCGTGATGATGACTTCCTTGATGCGGTCCACGAGTCGCACGAACCCGCCGCTCTCGATCACGACGACGTCGCCCGTCCGCAGCCAGCTGCGGCCGTCCAGCTCGACCAGCACCTGCGCCGACTCCTCGGGCCTGTTCCAGTAGCCCGAGAAGACCTGCGGCCCGGAGACGAGGAGCTCGCCGCGCTCGCCGGGCGCCACCTCCACCGTCGGGTCGTCCGGGTCCACGACCCGCATGTCGGTGCCGGGGAAGGGGATGCCGAGGTAGCCGGGCCGGCGCTCGGCCGACATGGGGTTGCCGAGCACCACCGGGGAGGTCTCGGTGAGCCCGTAGCCCTCGACGAGGAGGCCGCCCGTGACCTCCTCCCAGGATCGCGCCGTCTCGGCGGGCAGGCTCATGGCTCCCGAGATGGAGTGGCGGATGGAGGTCATGTCGACGCCGTCGCGACGGGCGGCCGCCGCGAGCCGCTCGAACATCGGCGGCACGCCGGGGAAGAACGTCGCGGGCCGGCGTCGTTGGGCCTCAAGCACCTGGTCGACGTCGAACCGGGGGAAGACGACGATCGTCGCGGCCAGCCGTACTGCGTACGACAGGCACAGGGTGAGGCCGAAGGCGTGGAAGAAGGGGAGGGCGGCGTCGATCGTCTCCTCGCCCTCGCGGTGCTGCGTCCACGCGATGCCCTGGAGGGCGTTCGCGACCAGGTTGCGGTGCGTGAGGACGGCGCCCTTGGGCGTGCCCGTGGTCCCGCCGGTGTACTGCAGGGTGGCGACGTCGTCCCCGGTGGGCGCCGGGTGGTCGGCCGGGAGGTGGCGGGAGCGGCTCACCAGCCGGTGCCAGCGCACGACGCCGGAGGCCGGCACGCGCTCGCGCATCGCCGAGCGGACCCGCCGCGCGGCCGGAACCGGCAGGTGCAGCGCCGCGCGCTTCGCCGAGGGGAGGTCGCGCGTGAGGTCCACGACGACGACCGTCCGCAGTGCGGTGCGCGGCCGAGCAGCGAGGACGGCAGCGGCAGCCTTCTCCCAGACGATGGCCGTCGTCGCGCCGCTGTCGGACAGCTGGTGGGCGAACTCCTCGGCGGAGTACGTGGGGTTGTGCTCGACGACGACGGCCCCCAGCCGCAGGACCGCGTAGAAGGCGACGACGTGCGTGGCGCAGTTCGGCAGCGCGATGGCGACGCGGTCGCCCGCGCGGACCCCGATCTCGCGCAGGGCCTCGGCGGCCTGGGACACGCGACGCGCGAGAGTCGCGTACGTCGTCACGGCGCCCATGAAGTCGAGGGCGACGCGTGCCGGATACGCCGCGGCGGCGCGGTCGAGCGCCGCGGTGACGGGCTCGGACGGCACCTCGACGTCCGCCGGGACGCCGGCCGAGTACGACGCGAGCCAGGGACGTCGGTGGCCTTCGATCACGACTCCAACGATAACCTACGACGCCGTAACCTACGGATGCGTAGGGGCCCACCCGGGCCGGCCACGACGGAGCTCGGTGGCCTCGGGCAGGCCGTCTGGCGCAGACTGTGCCTGGGCCCGTGCGGGCCCGACGTCGACGGAAGGATCGCCATGACGAGCGACGAGCAGGCCGTGACCCCGGCACCCGACGACGCGAAGGCGCGCTTCCGCGAGGCGCTCGCCCGCAAGAAGGAGGCGGCCCACCGCACCGAGGAGTCCCGCCGGAACACCGGGCAGGTGCACGGCTCCGAGGTGACCGGCGGCGGTAAGCGGACGTTCCGGCGCAAGACCGGCTGACGGGCACGGGCCCGCGACCGCCCGACTCGGGCGGCGCGGGCC
>JAEWYD010000398.1 GCA_023462275.1 Actinomycetes bacterium | reverse complement strand
GGGTCGGGGGGCGGGCCGCGGTGCGACCGGCGTCGGCGTCTCGGCCGCAGGGGCCTCCGCCTGCGTCGTGAGCTCCGGCTCGGACGTCCCCGCGGCAGGCGGCTCGTCGCTCTCGGTCGCGGGCTCGACCGCGGCCGGTGCGACCTCCTCGGTCGCCGCCTCGTCGACGGGCGTGTCGTCGACGGTCGCGTCCTCGACGGGCGCAACGTCAACGGGCGCGTCCTCGACGGGCGCGTCCTGCAGCAGCTCGGCCGGCGCCACGGGCGCGTCGCCGGTGTCCTCGGTCGTCCCGGCGGGCGCGGAGAGCTCCGCGGCGCCCGCCGGGTCTGCCACGACCTCCGGGGCGACGTCGTCACGGACGTCGTCGGAGCGTGTCGGCTCGGTGTCGCTCACTGGATCTCCACTCCCTCGATGGTGACCTTGGTGGTCGGGGTCTCGGTGCCGTCGACCACTCCGGCGTCGGCGACGGCCTTGAGCACGTCCATGCCACCGGTGATCCGTCCGAAGACGGTGTAACCGCCCGCGGTGTCCGCGGGGATCGTCGAGTCCTCGTAGACGAGGAAGAACTGGCTGCCCTGGCTGTAGGCGTTCTCACCCTGCCGGGCCATCGCGAGCGTTCCCGCGGGGTACACGTCGTCGACCGGCGCGTTCTCGATCGGTCCGAAGCGGTAGTCCGGGCCGCCCGTGCCGTCGCCGTTCGGGTCGCCGCACTGGAGCACGAAGATGCCCGCCGTCGTCAGGCGGTGGCACGTCGTGGAGTCGTAGAAGCCCTTCTGGGCGAGGCTGAGGAAGGACGCCACAGCCTGCGGTGCCTTCGCACCGTCCAGCTCCACCGTGATGTCGCCGGCCGTCGTGCGCACGGTGGCCGTCCAGGTGCGTCCCTCCGCGAGCGCCGGGTCGGGCACGTCGCCCTGGTTGCCGGGGGTCGTGGTGGGCGTCGGCGCGGCCTCGGCGGACGGTGTCGGGGCGGGTGTGGGTACCGGCTCGGCGTCGTCGCCACCGGTGACGAGAGCCACCACGAGCCAGACGAGCGCTGCGACGGCGAGCACACCGAGGACCCAGCTGACGACGACGCGGCGGCGGTGCTGCCGCGCGCGCTGCTCCTGCTGGTGCGCCAGCCACTTCTCGTAGCGTCGCCGCGCGTACTCGCGCTGCTGCTTCTTGGACGACACTCCGCACTCCCGTTCTCGCGCGCGTCGGGGCCCGCCGCAAGCGCCGCGCCGGGCCTCGGACAGTCTAGGCAAGCCCGGGGCCCCCGACGGACACGTCCACCCTCCCGGGGGTCACGGTCTTGTCTCGGTTGCCTCGCGTCGCCGATACCCTGGAGGGGTGCTGATCAGGACAGTCGTCGCGCCGCTCCTGGAGACGAACTGCCACCTGATCGAGTCCGACGGGGTGATCTGGGTCGTCGACCCCGGTGCCGGCGCCGCCGCCCAGGTGCGCGCGCTCGTCGAGGCCGAGGGACTCGCCGTCGCGGGCATCCTGCTGACGCACGGGCACCTCGACCACTCCTGGGACGCCGCCGAGCTCGCCGAGAGGTACGGCGTGGCGGTCCACGTGCACGCGGCGGACGCCTACCGGCTGGCGGACCCGGTCGGCTCGCTCGGGCCGGTCGGGGCGCAGGTCGCCCGCATGGGTGGTGCGCCCGCAGGCCCGGCGCGGCCGGGCGACGTGCGTCCCTTCGCCGACGACGGGCCGGCCGGCGCCCCGGTGCGCGTGCTGCACGCGCCGGGCCACACCGAGGGCTCGACGGTCTACCTGCTCGAGGCGTCGGTGGGGCCGGTGGCCCTGACCGGGGACGTGCTGTTCGCCGGCTCGGTCGGCCGCACCGACTTCCCTGGCAGCGACCCCGACGCGATGGTCGCTTCCCTGCGGCGCCTCGCCGCGCTGGACCCGGTGACGCGCGTTCTCCCCGGGCACGGCCCGGCGAGCACGATCGGTTCCGAGCTCGCCCGCAACCCGTACCTGCGAGGCCTCTGACCCGCCACCCGACCGACCCGATCCCGCACCCCAGCACACCGCTGGGCGCCGCCGTACGAGAGGACCACGCATGGCCCGCCCCACCCCGTTGTCCGGCTTCCCCGAGTGGCTCCCCGCCGGCCGCGTCGTCGAGCAGCACGTGCTCGACGTCCTGCGCCGCACCTTCGAGCTGCACGGCTTCGTCGGCATCGAGACGCGGGCCGTCGAGCCGCTCGACCAGCTGCTGCGCAAGGGGGAGACCTCCAAGGAGGTCTACGTGCTCCGCCGCCTCCAGGAGGCGCCCGACGGCGAGCGGTCGGGTCGCGACGAGAAGGGGCTGGGCCTGCACTTCGACCTCACGGTGCCGTTCGCCCGCTACGTGCTGGAGAACGCCGGGCACCTGGACTTCCCGTTCCGGCGCTACCAGATCCAGAAGGTCTGGCGCGGCGAGCGGCCCCAGGACGGCCGGTTCCGCGAGTTCGTGCAGGCGGACGTCGACGTCGTGGGTGCGGGGGAGCTGCCGTACCACTTCGAGGTGGAGCTGCCCCTGGTCATCGCGGACGCCTTCGCCGCCCTGGCGG
Source organism: Actinomycetes bacterium (assembly GCA_023462275.1). Lineage (GTDB taxonomy): Bacteria > Actinomycetota > Actinomycetes > Actinomycetales > Cellulomonadaceae > Actinotalea. The sequence goes on along the minus strand of JAEWYD010000398.1, from coordinate 2,942 downwards.
AGGTGGGCGTGCCCCCGGTCCGGATCCTGGTGAACAACCGTCGCGTGGTCGAGGGCTTCGCCCGGGGCATCGGGCTGGCGGACGTCGAGGCCGTCCTGCGGTCCATCGACAAGCTCGACAAGGTGGGGCCGGAGGCCGTCGCCGCGCTGCTGGCGCAGGAGGCGGGCGCGACGCCCGACCAGGCCGGCGCCATGCTCGAGCTGGCGGCCCTGCGGGGGAGCGACGCGTCTGTCGTGGCGGACGTCCGGGCCCTGGCCGAGCGGCACGGAGCGACGGCGGAGCCGCTCCTCGAGCAGGGGCTCGCCGAGCTCGGGGCGCTGCTGGCGGCAGCGGCGCAGCGCGCACCCGGCGTCATCACGGCGGACCTGAAGATCGCCCGGGGCCTGGACTACTACACCGGGTCGGTCTACGAGACGGTGCTGGTGGGCCACGAGGAGCTCGGGTCGATCTGCTCGGGTGGGCGCTACGACGCCCTCGCGTCCGACGGCGCGACCACCTACCCCGGCGTCGGCCTGTCCATCGGCGTGTCCCGCCTCCTCTCGCGGCTGCTGTCGGCGGGCCTGGTGCGCGCGACCCGTGCCGTGCCGAGCGCCGTCGTCGTCGCCGTCGTGAACGAGGACACCCGCACCGAGAGCGAGCGCGTGGCCGCCGCTCTCCGCGCGCGGGGCATCCCCGTCGAGGTGGCGCCGTCGGCCGCGAAGTTCGGCAAGCAGATCCGCTACGCGGACCGGCGCGGAGTCCCCTTCGTGTGGTTCCCCGCCGCACCCGAGCGCACGGGGGCCGACGGCTCCGTCGTCGCCGCGACGCCCCACCAGGTCAAGGACATCCGCAGCGGCGAGCAGGTCGACGCCGACCCGGCCGCCTGGGCGCCCCCGGTCGAGGACCTGCGCCCCCGGGTCGTGCCGGGCGACGGCGTCCCGGCCGCCCGCCACTAGACTCGTCCGTGCGCCCACCGCGCTCATCCGTCGTCGGAAGGACCTTCGTGCTGCGCACCCACACCGCCGGCTCGCTCCGAGCCGAGCACATCGGGCAGACCGTCACCCTCGCCGGGTGGGTGGACCGGCGGCGCGATCACGGTGGGGTGGCGTTCATCGACCTCCGCGACGCGTCCGGCGTCGTGCAGGTGGTGGTCCGGGACGAGGCGGTGGCCCACGGCCTGCGCGCCGAGTACGTGCTGCAGGTCACCGGCGTCGTCGGGCGTCGCCCCGAGGGCAACGAGAACCCGGGCCTGGCCACGGGTGAGATCGAGGTGCCCGCCGACGCCGTGGTGGTGCTCAACGAGTCCGCGCCCCTGCCGTTCCAGGTGTCCTCCGCGCTCGACGAGGCGGTCGGCGAGGAGGCCCGCCTCAAGTACCGCTACCTCGACCTGCGGCGGCCCCGCACGGCGCACGCGATGCGCCTGCGCGCCAAGGCGAACGCCGCGGCGCGCGCCGTGCTCGACGCGCAGGACTTCGTCGAGGTGGAGACGCCGACGCTGACGATCTCGACGCCTGAGGGCGCGCGCGACTTCGTCGTGCCGGCACGCCTGGCGCCCGGGTCCTGGTACGCCCTGCCGCAGTCGCCGCAGCTGTTCAAGCAGCTCCTGATGGTCGGCGGCCTCGAGCGCTACTACCAGATCGCGCGGTGCTACCGCGACGAGGACTTCCGCGCGGACCGCCAGCCGGAGTTCACGCAGCTCGACGTCGAGATGAGCTTCGTCGAGCAGGACGACGTGATCGCCGTCGGCGAGGAGGTGCTGGTCGCCCTCTGGGACCTCATCGGGTACCGCATCCCGACGCCGATCGCCCGTATGACGTACGCCGACGCGATGGCGCGGTACGGCACGGACAAGCCCGACCTGCGCTTCGGCCTCGAGCTCGTGGACCTCACCGAGTACTTCAGCGCCACGCCGTTCCGCGTCTTCCAGGCCCCGTACGTCGGCGCCGTCGTGCAGCCGGGCGGCGCCGCGACGCCGCGCCGAGGCTTCGACGCCTGGCAGGAGTGGGCCAAGCAGCGTGGCGCGAAGGGCCTCGCCTACGTCACGGTCGCCGAGGACGGCGAGCTGGCCGGCCCGGTCGCCAAGAACCTGTCCGACGCCGAGCGCGCCGGGCTGGTGGCAGCGGTGGGCGCCTCGCCCGGGGACGCCGTCTTCTTCGCCGCGGGCAAGCCGTCCGAGGCGCGGGCGCTGCTGGGCGCCGCGCGGCTCGAGATCGGCCGCCGCGGTGGGCTCATCGACGCCGACGCGTGGTCGTTCGTGTGGGTGGTGGACGCCCCGCTGTTCAAGCCGACGGGGGAGGACGACGACGTCGCCGTGGGTGGCGGTTCCTGGACCGCGGTGCACCACGCCTTCACGTCGCCGACGCCGGAGTGGGTCGACCGCTTCGAGGAGGACCCGGGCAACGCCCTGGCATACGCCTACGACATCGTCTGCAACGGCAACGAGATCGGCGGCGGGTCGATCCGTATCCACCGCAAGGACGTGCAGCAGCGGGTCTTCGACATGATGGGCCTCGGCCCCGACGAGGTGGCCCGTCGCTTCGGCTGGTTCCTCGACGCCTTCGCGTACGGTGCGCCGCCGCACGGGGGCATCGCCTTCGGGTGGGACCGGATCCTCACGCTGCTGACGCGGTCGGAGTCCATCCGCGACGTCATCGCCTTCCCCAAGTCCGGCGGCGGATACGACCCGCTGACCGGAGCGCCCGCGCCGATCACGGCGCAGCAGCGCAAGGAGGCCGGAGTGGACGCCGCCCCCGCGAAGCCGGCGTCCGTCCCGCAGTCCTGAGGGTGGTCGGGTCCGTCGCGGACCTGCCGGGCGCCTGGGCGTCGTCGCCGTACCTGCTCATGGCGCACGGCCGTGCCGCCGTGCGCGGAGCGTGGGTCGACGAGCGCGCGGCGGTCGTGCTGACCGAGGGCGGGGGCCGTCGCCCGGGTCTCACGGCGCTCGGCGAGCCGAGGGACGTGGC
>JAEWYD010000397.1 GCA_023462275.1 Actinomycetes bacterium | reverse complement strand
GTGCGGCGGTCGGCGCGCCGCCCACCGCACTCCGCGATCGCTGGCGCGGATCAGCGCGCCGCGTGGCCCTCGACGTAGTCGCTGTCCGCCGGCTTGATCCAGGAGAACATCTTGCGCAGCTCGCGGCCCACACCCTCGATGGGGTGCGCCTCGCCCTTGGCCCGCAGCTCCTTGAACTCCGGCGCGCCGGCGTCCTGGTCCGCGATGAAGCGCGCGGCGAACGCGCCGGACTGGATGTCGGCCAGCACCGCCTGCATGTTCTCCTTCACGCGGGGGTCGATCACGCGCGGGCCGGAGACGTAGTCGCCGTACTCCGCCGTGTCCGAGACGCTCCACCGCTGCTTGGCGATGCCGCCCTCGATCATCAGGTCGACGATGAGCTTGAGCTCGTGCAGCACCTCGAAGTACGCGACCTCCGGCTGGTAGCCCGCCTCGGTCAGCACCTCGAAGCCGTACTGCACCAGCTGCGACGTCCCGCCGCAGAGCACGGCCTGCTCGCCGAAGAGGTCGGTCTCCGTCTCCTCCGTGAAGGTCGTCTTGATGCCGCCCGCGCGCAGGCCACCGATCGCCTTCGCGTACGAGAGGCCGAGCTGCCACGCCGAGCCCGACGCGTCCTTCTCGACGGCGACGATCACCGGGACGCCCCGGCCGTCCGCGTACTCGCGGCGCACCAGGTGGCCCGGGCCCTTCGGCGCGACCATGAAGACGTCGACGCCCTCGGGCGGCGTGATGTAGCCGAAGCGGATGTTGAAGCCGTGGGCGAAGGCCAGCGCCGCGCCCGGCTTGAGGTTCGGCTCAATCTCCTGCGCGTACAGGTGCCGCTGCACCTGGTCCGGCGCCAGGATCATGATGACGTCGGCCTCCGCGGTCGCCTCCGCCGGGGTGAGGACGCGCAGGCCCTGCTCCTCGGCCTTGGCCCGCGACGACGAGCCCTCGCGCAGGCCCACCCGGACGTCGACGCCGGAGTCGCGCAGGTTCAGGGCGTGGGCGTGGCCCTGGCTGCCGTACCCGATGATGGCGACCTTGCGGCCCTGGATGATCGACAGGTCGGCGTCGTCGTCGTAGAAAAGCTCAGCCACTGCAGCATCTCCTCGGTTGGTGGTGAGCCGCGCCGGCGAGCCGCCGCGGCGATGCAAGTCTGTCCCGTCTCAGGCGAGTCGGGAGACCCGTTCCAGAGCGCGGTCGGTGATGGAACGGGCGCCGCGACCGATCGCGACCGTCCCGGACTGGACGATCTCCCGGACGCCGTACGGCTCCAGCGCCGCGAGCAGCGCGTCGAGCTTGCCCGGGCTGCCCGTCGCCTCGATCGTCACGGCCTCCGGGACGACGTCGACGACATGGGCCCGGAACAGCTGGACGACCTCGAGCACGTGCGAGCGGGTGCTCGCGTCGGCCCGGACCTTGACGAGCAGGAGCTCGCGCTGCACCGACGCGTCCGCCTCCAGCTCGACGATCTTGATGACGTTGATGAGCTTGTTGAGCTGCTTCGTCACCTGCTCCAGCGGCAGCTCGTCGACGTCGACGACCACCGTGATGCGCGAGATGTCGTCGTGCTCCGTCGGGCCCACCGCGAGCGAGTGGATGTTGAACGCCCGCCGGGCGAACAGGCCAGCCACGCGGGTGAGGACACCCGGCTTGTTCTCGACCAGCACAGACAGCGTGTGCCTGCTCATGCTGCACCTTCTTCCAGGGGTTCTTCCGGCAGGTCGGGCGACGACGGCTCGGCGGCCATGGCCGCGTCGAGGATCGCGTCGACGTGGAGGGACAGGCTGTCGAGCAGCGGGACGGCGGACATCCCCGGCTCGACGATCATGCCGAGCTCGGTGCAGCCGAGGACGACCGCTCCGGCGCCGCGCGCGACCAGGCGCCCGACGACGTCGCGCAGGCGGTTCGCGGAGGCCTCCAGCACCTGCCCGACGACGAGCTCGTCGTAGACGATCCGGTGCACCTCGGCCGCGTCCTCGGGCTCCGGCACGAGCACCTCGACGCCCCGCGGCGCGAGCCGCTTGGGGTAGAGGTCCGGCGACGCCATCGTGTAGCGCGTCCCGAGCAGCCCGACGACGGAGTGCCCGCCCGCGACGGCCGCGTCACCGACGGCGTCGACCACGTGCACCACGGGCACGCCCGCGCTCGCGACGTCGTCGTGCACCAGGTGCATCGTGTTCGCGCAGATGCCGAGCACCTCCGCGCCCGCCCCGACCAGCACGGCCGCCTCGTGGGCGTACCGGCGGCCCAGGCCGATCCAGTCGTCGACCACCTGCATGGCCTCGACCTCGGCGAAGTCGACGGAGCGCAGCAGCAGGTCGGCCGAGTGCGTGCCGCCCAGCCGCTCGCGAACCCGCTCGTTGACCAGGCGGTAGTAGTCGACGGTGGACTCCCACGACGTCCCGCCGAGGAGGCCGATGCGGCGCATCACTCCTCCCGGTCCCACGTCGGGCTGATGCCGCGCGCGTACTGGATCTCGTCGTTGCTGACGCCGGCGGCGACCATCGGCCACACCATCGCGTCACGCGAGACGGTGAAGTCGACGACGACGGGCTGGTCGTCGATCTCCATCGCCCGCTTGATCGTGGCGTCGACGTCCGCCGGGCTCTCGCAGCGCAGCCCGACGCAGCCGTAGGCCTCGGCGAGCTTGACGAAGTCCGGGATCCGCACGGTGCCGTGGCCGGTGTGCAGGTCGGTGTTGGAGTAGCGCTCGGAGTAGAACAGCGTCTGCCACTGACGCACCATGCCGAGCGAGCTGTTGTTGATGACGCCGACCTTGATCGGGATGCCGTTGATCGCGCAGGTCGCGAGCTCCTGGTTCGTCATCTGGAAGCAGCCGTCGCCGTCGATAGCCCAGACGGTGCGCGACGGGTCGCCGACCTTCGCGCCCATGGCGGCCGGGACGGCGAAGCCCATCGTGCCGAGGCCGCCGGAGTTCACCCACTGGCCCGGACGCTCGTGCTTGATGAACTGCGCGGCCCACATCTGGTGCTGGCCGACGCCGGCCACGTAGATGCCCTCGGGACCCACGATCTCGCCCAGCCGCTGGATCACGTGCTGCGGGGCCATGTGGCCGTCGGCCGTGTCGGTGTAGCCGAGCGGGAAGGTCTCGCGCCAGCCGTCGATCTGCTTCCACCAGGCGGCCAGGTCCGGCTTGCCGTGCTGCGCGTGCTCCCGGGCGAGCTCGGGCAGCAGGTCGGTGATGACCTCGCGCAGGTCACCGACGATCGGCACGTCGGCGCGGCGGTTCTTGCCGATCTCGGCCGGGTCGATGTCGGCGTGGACGATCGTCGCATGGGGCGCGAACGAGCTGATCTTGCCGGTCACGCGGTCGTCGAACCGCGCGCCCAGGGCGATGATCAGGTCGGCCTTCTGCAGCGCGGCCACGGCCGGGACGGTGCCGTGCATGCCGGGCATCCCGAGGTGCTGCGGGTGGCTGTCGGGCAGCGCCCCACGCGCCATCAGCGTGGTGACGGCCGGCGCACCGGACTCGTCCACCAGGCGGCGCAGCTCCGCCCACGCGCCCGCCCGGATGACGCCGCCGCCCACGTAGAGGACGGGCCGCCGCGCCGTCGCGAGCAGCCGCGCGGCTTCGCGCACCTGCTTGGCGTGCGGCTTGGTGACCGGGTGGTAGCCGGGCAGCTCCGCGTTGTACGGCCACTGGTAGCTGGCGGTGGACTGCAGCGCGGACTTGGCGATGTCGACGAGCACCGGGCCCGGCCGGCCGGTCTTGGCGATGTGGAACGCGCTCGCGATGGCCTGCGGGATGTCCGCGGGGTTCGTGATGAGGAACGAGTGCTTCGTCACCGGCAGGGTGATGCCGACGATGTCGGCCTCCTGGAAGGCGTCCGTGCCGATGACGTTCGCCGAGACCTGGCCGGTCACGGCGACGACGGGGACGGAGTCCATGTTCGCGTCGGCCAGCGGGGTGACGAGGTTGGTCGCGCCCGGGCCGGACGTCGCCATCATGACGCCGACCTTGCCGCTGGAGTAGGCGTAGCCCTCGGCCGCGTGACCCGCGCCCTGCTCGTGCCGCACGAGGATGTGGCGCAGCTTGGTGGAGTCGAGCAGCGGGTCGTAGGCGGGCAGGATCGTGCCGCCGGGGATGCCGAAGACCGTGTCGACGCCGGCCACCTCGAGGGCGCGCACGACCGCCTGGGCGCCGGTCATCGTCTCCGCGTGGGTGCCTGAACGGGCGACGTCGGCGGGGGTGATCCCCCGGCCGGCCGCGGCCGCTGCGTGCGTGTCCTGGGCCATCGTTGACTCCTGTCGTGGCTGGCTTGGTGCTGGTGCTGCCGTGCGGGTTCGTGCGTGGCGCCGGTGTCCCGGTGCCGGTGCGGGTCTGGTCGACCGCGTCGAGCGTTGCTCGGGGCGTCCCTCCGGCACGAAAAAACCCCTCGGCCGGGACGGCGTCGGGGGTTGGGCGCAGACGAGCCGGGCTGAGGCGTCCGCGCCTAGCCGAGTACTACGAGGAGGGTCTGCACGCCGACACCATACGACGTCGGACGCCGGTCTGTCACGGAGGATGGCGGCCGTCCCGGCATGTGGTTCACCGTCTCGCGGCGCGGACAACCCCTGGTTGCCTTCCCCGCGCGCCTCCCCCGGGTCGCCACGGCGTCAGCCGAGGACCGCCCCCACCGACGCCGAGTGCACGAGCTTGGCGTACTTCGCCAGGACGCCGCGCGTGTAGCGCGGCGGCAGCGGCGCCCAGCCGACCGCGCGGCGAGCCAGCTCGTCGTCGTCCACGAGGAGGTCGAGGGTCGCGTTGGCGACGTCGAGCCGGATGCGGTCACCGTCGCGCACGAACGCGATGGGGCCGCCGTCGACGGCCTCGGGTGCCACGTGCCCGACGCACAGACCCGTGGTCCCGCCGGAGAAGCGCCCGTCGGTGAGCAGCAGGACCTCCTTGCCGAGCCCGGCACCCTTGATGGCCCCGGTGATGGCGAGCATCTCGCGCATGCCCGGGCCGCCCTTCGGCCCCTCGTACCGGATGACGACGACGTCGCCGCCGCGGATCGTGCCGTCCTCCAGGGCGTCCATCGCAGCGCGCTCGCGGTCGAAGACCCGCGCCGTGCCCTCGAACACGTCCGAGTCGAAGCCGGCCGACTTCACGACGGCGCCCTCGGGCGCGAGGCTCCCCCGCAGGATCGTGATGCCCCCGGTGCGGTGGATCGGGTTGTCCAGCGCGCGCAGGATCCGCCCGTCCGGGTCGGGCGGATCGATGTCGGCCAGGTTCTCGGCGACCGTCCGGCCCGTGACCGTCAGGCAGTCGCCGTGCAGCAGCCCGGCGTCCAGCAGCGCCTTCATGACGACCGGCACCCCGCCGATGCGGTCGACGTCGTTCATCACGTAGCGCCCGAACGGCTTGAGGTCACCGAGGTGCGGGACGCGCTGGGCGACGCGCGCGAAGTCGTCGAGCGTCAGCTCCACCTCCGCCTCGTGCGCGATCGCGAGCAGGTGCAGCACGGCGTTCGTGGAGCCGCCGAAGGCCATGACCACGGCGATGGCGTTCTCGAACGCCTCCTTGGTCATGATCTGCCGCGCCGTGATGCCGCGGCGCAGCAGCTCCACGACGGCCTCCCCGGAGCGCAGCGCGAAGGTGTCCCGACGGCGGTCCGCCGACGGCGGCGCGGCGGACCCGGGCAGGCTCATGCCCATCGCCTCCGCCACCGACGCCATCGTGTTGGCGGTGTACATCCCGCCGCACGCGCCCTCCCCCGGACAGATGGCGCGCTCGATGCGATCGAGGTCGTCCGTGCTCATGAGGCCCCGCGCGCACGCACCGACGGCCTCGAAGGCGTCGATGATCGTGACCTCCTTCTCCGTGCCGTCGGAGAGCTTCACCCAGCCCGGCGCGATGGACCCCGCGTAGAGGAAGACGGCCGACACGTCCAGGCGCGCGGCCGCCATGAGCATCCCCGGCAGGGACTTGTCGCAGCCGGCGAGGAGGACGGCGCCATCCAGGCGCTCGGCCTGGACCACCGTCTCGACGGAGTCGGCGATGATGTCCCGGCTCACGAGCGAGAAGTGCATCCCCTCGTGCCCCATGGAGATGCCGTCGGAGACGGAGATCGTGCCGAACTCCAGCGGGAAGCCGCCGGCGGCATGCACCCCGTTCTTCACCGCCTTGGCGAGCCGGTCGAGCGACAGGTTGCACGGGGTGATCTCGTTCCACGAGCTCGCGACGCCGACCTGCGGCTTCGCGAAGTCCTCGTCGCCCATCCCGACGGCCCGCAGCATCCCGCGCGCGGCGGTCGCCTCGAGCCCGTCGGTGACCTGTCGCGAGCGGGGCTTGATGTCCGGGGCCCCTCGACCGTCCGTCGTCGTCATGCTCGGAGCCTAGGCACGCCGCGCGGCCCGGCACCACGGGGTGTCCACGGCGGCACCGACGCCGGCCGGGCGGCGGGCCCGCCGGACCTCGCGCACCGCCGGATCAGTCGCGCGCCTGCCACGTGCACACGCACGCCTCGTTCCCCTCCGGGTCGGCCAGGACCCAGAAGGCCGGCGCGCGCGTGTCGCTGACCAGCCGCCCGCCGGCCGCGAGCGCCGCCGCGACCCGAGCCGGCGCCTCGTCGTGGGCGACCGTGACGTCGAGGTGGATCCGGTTGCGCTGCGGCCGCGGCGCATCCATCTGCTGGAACCACACCGCCGGCCCGCTGCCCGCAGGGTCGACGAGGGCGGGCGAGGAGTCGAGGGCGGCCGGCTGCTCGTCGGCGTAGCCGAGCACCGCCCGCCAGAAGGGGACCACCGCAGGGATGTCGAGGGCGTCGATGGCGACCTCGAGGGCGAGCAGTCCGGCGGGCGGGGCCGCGCTCAGGCCGAGGCCGTCCGCGACCCGCGAGATGTCCGCCGCGAGTGCCACGTCGCGGTCGGTGAGGCCGCCAGCGTCGTGCGAGACGAGCGCGACGTGCACGTGCGTGTACCGCAGGTCCACGTCCGGGTGGTGGCCGGCCCGCTCGGCGACCTCGGCGATGGACTCCACCAGCCGCGCGCCGTCCGCGAAGGTGCCGGTGGCGAACGTGGCGTGCAGGCGGCCGAGGAGGACCCGCCAGTGGCGCGCGTCGACGCGCTCGCTCACCGCGGCGTCGGACAGGGTCGACATACGGGCCACTGTCGCACCGGGCACCGACACGTGCCCGCCGAAACGTGATGGGCGGGGTGCGGCAGCAGCCCCCCCCCCCCCCAAA
>JAEWYD010000396.1 GCA_023462275.1 Actinomycetes bacterium | reverse complement strand
CGGGATGGAAAGATGGCGGTCGTGCCCCGCATCGCTGAGCTCCGCCAGAGCCTGGACCACGCCGGCTACTACCCCGAGCTCGTCGAGGACGTGCTCGACGTCGCCCTGGCCGGCGAGGACGTCGTCGCCCACCTCGTGCACCCCGAGACGACGTTCGACGCCGCGGAGGTGCGCCGGCACGTCACGGTCCTCGCGCTGACGCCGACCCGGCTCATCATGGCCCACGTCGACGACCACCCCGCGGACAGCGAGAACCCCTCCGTGAGCGCCTCCGCCACGACGGAGTCCGTCCCGATCGGCGCCGTGCACACCGTCGCCCTCACCCACGTGGTCTCGGTACCCGAGCGGCACCGGGCCGGTGCGGCGCCGGCCGAGCTCACGCTGGCGATCGGCTGGGGCGGCGTCCAGCGGATCGACCTCGAGCCGGCGACCTGCGGCGACCCGGCCTGCGAGGCCGACCACGGGTTCACCGGCTCCATGACGCCCGATGACGTGGTGGTTCGCGTGGCGGCCGAGGCCGAGGGACGCGACGCCGTGCGCCAGGCCGTCGCGTTCGCCCGGGCCCTGTCGGCGGCGACGGCGCGCTGAGATGACGGCTGACCTCGCCCGTGCCGCGCGGGCAGCGGGATTCTGCCTGCCCGACCACGGTGGCCGCAGCCTCGGCTCGGTGCTCCCCGCGGTTGCGGACGCGCTCGGCGTCGACCGCCCGGGCGGACGCGCCGCGCGGGACCTGCTCGGCCTCCCCACCGCGGACCGTGCCTGCGTCGTCCTCGTGGACGGCCTCGGACGCCGCATGCTCGCGGAACGTGCGGGCCACGCGCCCTTCCTGCGTGCCCGACAGCCGCAGATGTCCGAGCTCACGGTCGGCTACCCGTCCACGACCGCCGCCTCGATGGGTCTGTTCGGCACGGGGTGCGCCGCGGGCCGGACCGGCCTCGCCGGCTACACCGTCCGGAACCCCGCGACGGGTGGGCTCGCCAACCTCGTCTCGTGGGAGGGGACCGAGCCCGCGGACCAGTGGCGCAGGGTTCGCCCGGTCATGGCGGAGGTGGCCGAGCACCTGCCGGTCGCCTCCGTGGGGCCGGCGAGGTTCGCGGGTTCGGGCCTGACGGTCGCGGCGCTCGCGGGCGGGTCGTACGTGCCGGCGGAGAGCCTGGCGGACCGGGTGGACGCCGTCGTGCGCACGCTGCGCGACCCCGGCCTCGTCTACCTGTACTGGGGGGACGTCGACAAGGTGGGCCACCAGCTGGGGTGGCAGTCGCCCGAGTGGGGGGACGCGCTCGCTGAGCTCGACGCCGAGCTCGGCCGGCTCGCGCGTCGGCTGCCGGCCGGGGCGCTCCTCGTCGTCACCGCGGACCACGGCATGGTGGACGTCGACCCGGCGCAGCTCGTGGACGTCGCCCGCACGCCGGCCCTGGCCGCCGACGTCGCCCTCGTGGCCGGGGAGCCCCGCGCCAGCCACGTCCACCTCGTCCCCGGCGCGGACCCCGCCGCCGTGGCCGATCGGTGGCGCGACGTCCTGGGCGCCGCCGCGGTGGTGGCCAGACGGGCCGAGGCGGTCGAGGCCGGCTGGTTCGGACCCGTCGACGACGAGGTGGCGCCCGTGCTGGGCGACCTGGTGGTCGCGGCGACGGGGCGCGCCGGGGTGACCGACTCGCGGACGCAGACGCCGCACTCGCTCGAGCTGATCGGCATGCACGGATCGTTGACACCGGGGGAGATGCTGGTGCCCCTCCTCGTGGTGGCCTGAGGGGAGGGCCCATGGCCGAGCTCGCGTTCTTCTGCGGCACGATGGACTCCGGCAAGTCCACGCTCGCGCTTCAGATGGATCACAACCACGCCGTCGCCGGGCGCGGCGGCGTCCTGTACACGCGCAACGACCGCGCGGGGCAGAACGTCCTGTCGTCCCGCCTCGGGCTGCGCCACCCCGCCGTCGAGGTGACGGACGCGACGGACTTCTGGGACGACGTCGTGCAGCGGCGCACGCGGGGCGACCGCGTCGACTACCTCGTCTGCGACGAGGCGCAGTTCTACACGCCCGGCCAGGTCGAGCAGCTGGCCCAGCTCGTGGACGAGATGGGCGTCGACGTCTACGCGTTCGGGATCACCGCCGACTTCCGCACCCGGCTCTTCCCCGGCTCGGCACGCCTCGTCGAGCTGGCGGACCGCGTCGAGGTCCTGCAGGTGCAGACCCTGTGCTGGTGCGGTGCCCGGGCCACCCACAACGCCCGCACAGTGAACGGCACGATGGTCATCGAGGGCGAGCAGGTGGTCGTCGGGGACACCGGCGGGCGCGAGGTCGTGGGCTACGAGGTGCTCTGCCGTCGGCACCACATGCGGCGCATGACCCGGGCAGCCGCGCGGGCGACGGCGTCGCTGCCGCAGACGCTCGCGCTCGGCATGGGGGACGACCAGACCGGGGCGTGACCCCGGCGTCAGTCGTGCTTGGCGCCAAAGACGATCTCGTCCCAGCTCGGGACGCTCGCCCGGCTCTTGCGCCCGCGGGAGCGGGCGGGATGGGCCTCCACCGACGCCTGCTCCTCCTCGGCCGCGGCAGGCGCAGGCTCGGGGGCCATTGCGGCAGGCTCCTCCGGACGCGCCGACGGCATCCGGAGCACCCGGGCGTCCACGGCCTCCTCCGGCCGGGACGCCGGCGGGTGCGCCGCCGGGACCGGCGCGACGCCCGCCTCGGGGTTGTCGAAGTCGAAGGCGTGCTGGGGCCCGAAGCCGGGGAACTCCTCGTCGTCGACCTCGACGTCGACCTCCTGGCGCACGCCCCGGCGGCCGGCGAGGTCGTCGAGGAGGGACTCCGTGGGATCGGGCTCCGGTTCCGCCTCGGCGGCCGGCACGGGCAGGTCGACCTGGGCGAGCAGGGGGCGCAGCGCGTCGTCGACCTCGATGTCGAACACCCGGTCACGGACGGCGGTCAGGTGCCGGCCGCCGCGGATCGGCTCGTCGGGGAGCTCGGTCTCCGAGAGCCAGCGGGCCTCGTCGTCCAGCGCCCGCACGCGTCGGTTCGCGGCGTCGTACGTCCAGCGGGCCGAGCGCTCGGCGCCGCCCACGGCGAACCGCACCTCCACGGTCCAGGGCGACTGGCCCTGGCGGTACGCGTCCCAGGTGATCGCGGTGGGGGAGACGTCCCGCGTCGCGAGCCGGTCGGTGACCAGGTCGCCGAGCACGGGTGCGCCGGACTCGTGGCCGATCCGGGTCGCCATCGCCTGCTCGGCGACGTAGCGCCGCTCGGCCAGCACGGGGCCGTCGTAGCGACGCACGACCTCGACCGCCATCCCGGTGTCCTCGGCCACCTCCTCGGCGGTCGCACCCGCCCGGATGCGCGCCTGGATCTCGCGCGGCGGCAGTCCCGCGGCCTCGGCGCGCCGCTGCTCCATCTGCGGGCGGTCCCGCCGCACCGCAGCGCGGAGCGCGTCGTCGATGCGGACCCGGAACCGCTGTCCGTCCGGGCCCTCGAGGACCACGCGCTCGCCGTCCTCGTCCAGCCCCACCAGGGTCAGCTCGGTCATGGCACCTCCACCACAGCAGGGTGCCATCCCGGGGGCGGTCGTGCCGGGAGGCGCGCGGTGCGTCACCGGGCGGACGATCCCGGTCGGCCACGGCCGGCGTCGGGCAGGATGGCCGGGTGACCCCTGACGACGCCACCCTCACCGAGCTCGCCGACCTCGCGGAGCACCTTGCGGTCACCGCCGGCGCGCTCGTCCGGGACGGCCGACCGCGCCGCGTCGACGTCGCCGCGACCAAGTCGAGCCCGATCGACGTCGTGACGGCCATGGACCTGGCGTCCGAGCGGCTGCTGCGGTCCACCATCGCCGAGCGCCGGCCGGGTGACGGGGTCCTCGGTGAGGAGGACGGCTTCGCCACCGGCAGCACGGGCGTCACGTGGGTCGTCGACCCGATCGACGGCACCGTGAACTACCTGTACGGGATCCCGGCGTACGCCGTCAGCGTGGCGGCCGTCGTCGGGCGGCCGACGCCGGCGGAGTGGACGGTCGTCGCGGCGGCGGTGCACGCCGTCGCCGACGGGCGGACCTGGACGGCGGCGCTCGGACGGGGCGCGCGGCTCGACGGCGCGCCGGTCGCGGTCAACGCGGCCGTGCCGATGGCGCAGAGCCTGCTCGGCACGGGCTTCGGGTACACCGTCGAGCGGCGCCGCGGGCAGGCGCGCGTGATCGCCGACCTCCTGCCGCGGGTCCGGGACATCAGGCGGATCGGCTCCGCGGCGCTCGACCTGTGCACCCTGGCCTCCGGCGGCCTCGACCTGTACTTCGAGCGCGGCCTGCAGCCGTGGGATCTCGCCGCGGCGTCCCTCGTGGCGCGCGAGGCCGGCGCCGCCGTCCTCGGCCTGAGGGGGGCGCCGGCGGGCGAGGCGATGACCGTGGCGGGGCCCGCGCCGACGGTGCACGAGCTGGTCCGGCTCCTGGAGGAGCTCGACGCGGACGAGGACATCCCGAGCCGCACCTGAGCCGCGCGCGGTGGCACGCTGTGAAGATCATGTGCCCATGGGTGAACCGCGCCGCTGTGGTGTGCGCATGATCGCGCGATAGGGCAGAATCACCGCGCCGATGCCGGGCCGCGAAGCCGGGAACAACCGGCGCACCTCATGCATTGAGTACGTACCGACGACCCGCGGACAGCGCGGGTGACCCAGACACGGAGTGTGGACAAGCCTCATGGCGACCGATTACGACGCCCCGCGCAAGACCGACGAGGACCTCAGCGAGGACTCCCTGCAGGAGCTGCAGGCCCGCCGGTCCGACAAGAACTCGGGCGTGGTCGACGAGGACGAGACCGAGGCCGCTGAGGGCTTCGAGCTCCCCGGAGCCGACCTCTCGGGCGAGGAGCTCTCCGTCCGGGTGCTGCCTCGTCAGGCCGACGAGTTCACCTGCAGCCGCTGCTTCCTGGTGCACCACCGCAGCCAGCTGGCCTACGAGAAGGACGGTCAGATGGTCTGCACGGAGTGCGCTGCCTGACCCGGCGAGGTCGCCGTGCGAACGGCGGCCAGCAGCACCTCCGGCCGACGGCTCGAGACGAGCCAGGCGGGGGTGGGATCGGCCGGATCGGTGACGGCCAGCCTCAGGGCCCCGGGGATCCACGACCGCACGGCGACGAACGTGCGGGCGTCGGACCCGGGGCCCAGTGCTGTCCGCACACCCTCGCGGTCGAGGACCTCGGCGGCGCCGAGGAACGTCACCGGGATGTGGGCGCGGCCGACGTGCAGCTCGCCGTCCCGCACGGCCACGTGCGTGGCCGTCGCCACGGCCACGGCCACGGCGCCCAGGCCGCACACGAGGGCCCCGACCGCCGACGCGGCGAACGAGACGGGCGTGAGGGCGAGGAACCCGAAGGCGGCGAAGCCCGCCGCGCAGATCCAGCCCAGCGGGCCGGGCCACAGGCGCTCGGCGTACGACGTCGGTGCGGTCACCCCACCAGCATGTCAGGCCCTCGCGGGCTCGGGCGCGCCCGCCGCTAGAGTGCCGACCGTGGACGACGGACTCCCCGACCAGGTCGACGTGCTGCTCGTGATGCTCGACGACGGCCTGCCCGCGCCTGCCTACGCACACGCGGGCGACGCCGGCGCCGACCTCGTGACCGCCGTCGACGTCGAGCTGCCGCCGCTGGCGCGCGCCACGGTCCCGACGGGGGTCGCCATCGCGCTGCCCGATGGGTACGCCGCGTTCGTGCACCCGCGGTCGGGGCTCGCGGCGGCGCACGGAGTGACGATCGTCAACGCGCCCGGGACGGTCGACGCCGGCTACCGCGGTGAGATCCGCGTCACCCTGCTCAACACGGACCCGGCCGCCACGGTGCAGCTGCGCCGGGGCGACCGGATCGCCCAGCTCGTCGTCCAGCAGGTGTCCCGCGCGCGATTCGTGCGGGCCGAGCGTCTGCCCGGCTCCCACCGGGGCGAGAACGGTTTCGGTTCCACCGGCGGCTGGCAGGCGGCCGATGCGGCCGACGCGCCCGTCGGCGACTAGGCTTGTGCGGTCGATCTGGAGGCATGTGTCGTGGGTCTGTTCCGCAAGTCACGCGAGGAAGATCTCGCCGAGACCGATGAGGTGGACGACGTCGTCGTCGGACGCGAGCGAGGTCCCTGGGACGTCGGCGAGGTTGACGGCCTGGGCGACCGCATCGACGTGGGTGCCCTGTGGCTGCCGCGGCGCGAGGGCATGGAGCTGCGCATGGAGGTGGACAAGGCGACCCAGCTCGTCACCGGCGCCTCGTTCCAGCTCCACGAGTCCGCGCTGCAGGTGCAGGTGTTCGCCGCGCCTCGGTCCGACGGCATCTGGGACGACATCCGCGCGGAGATCGCGGAGTCGGTGACCAAGCAGGGCGGGACCGTCGACGACCTGCCCGGGCCCTTCGGCCGGGAGCTGCTCGCGCGCCTGCCCGTCCGCACGTCGGAGGGCCGCACCGGCCACCGGCCGGTGCGGTTCATCGGCCACGACGGGCCGCGGTGGTTCCTGCGGGGCGTCCTGAGCGGTCGGGCGGCGGTGGACCCGGAGCGGGCCCGCGAGCTCGAGGCCCTCTACGCGGACGTCGTCGTCGTGCGAGGCCCGGAGCCCCGGGCGCCGCGCGACCTCCTCCCGCTGCGCCTGCCGGGCTCCGCGCCCGCGGCGCAGCCGGGCGAGCCCCCGTCTTTCGACCCCCTCACCCGGGGGCCCGAGATCACCGAGGTGCACTGAGTGGCGAAGGGACCGAGCGCGACCGGGGGGCGGCTGAAGGCGGGTCTGCGCACCGTCCTGGCCTCGCGCGCCGAGATCGAGGCATCCGACGAGCGCAAGCACGCCGAGGGCACCGGCTGCACGGCCGTGGCCCAGGTCAGGGACCGGTCGCGGGTCGACCTCTTCGGGGTCCTGCGCAGCGTGACGCTGCGTCCGCGGCTCGGCGTGCCCGCGCTCGAGGCCGAGCTCTTCGACGGCACCGGCTCCGTGCGCCTCGTCTGGCTGGGCCGGCGCACCATCGCCGGGATCGAGCCCGGCCGGCGCCTGCGGGCGTCCGGGCTGCTCTCCCGCGTCGACGGCAGGCCGCTGATCTTCAACCCGCGCTACGAGCTCGCGCCCAAGCAGGGCGAGTGAGCGTCGAGCCGGAGGGACCGGCGGCGGAGCGCGTGGCCGTCCCCGGGGAGCTCCCGGGTCAGGCGGAGCCCGCGGCTCCCGAGAGGCCTGCCCAGGCCGCGCCGCTGCGGGGCCTGCGCGCGGTCGCCGGCGACGACTTCTCGTTCGCGGACGCCGTCGGCGGCACCCGCGGCCTCGTCGAGTCGTCGGCGCCCGGCCTGGTCTTCGTCGTCGTCTACGTCGCGACGCGTGGGCTGACGGCGTCGCTGATCGCGTCGCTCGTCGTCGCCGTCGGCGCCGTGGTGGCGCGGCTCGTCCAGCGCACCCCGGTGACACAGGCGCTGTCCGGCGTCGTGGGCGTCGTGGTGGGCGTCGCCTGGGCGTGGTTCAGCGGGCGCGCGCAGGACTACTTTGCGGGCGGGCTGCTGGCGAACGTCGGCTACCTGGTGGCGATGGTCGTGTCGATCGCCGTGCGGTGGCCGGCGGTGGGCGTCGTCGTGGCGCTCGCCCGGGGCGAGGACTCGGCGTGGCGGACGGCGCCCGAACGGGCTCACGAGCGGCGGCGGTTCGTCTGGGCGACGTGGGTGATGGCCGCCGTCTTCGCGCTCCGTCTCGCGGTCCAGGTGCCGCTCTACCTGGCCGGGGACGCCGCCATCGGCGCGCTCGGCACGGCGAAGCTCGCCATGGGCGTTCCCCTCTTCGCGCTCGCCCTGTGGATCACGTGGCTGCTCGTCGGGTCGCGAGCAGCTCGCTCAGACCGTCCAGGTCCGCCTCCGACCCAGCCACGATGAGGAGCTCGTCGCCCCCCTCGAGGGTGTCGTCGATGCTCGGCGCGAGGGGCTGAGCGCCCCGCACGATCGCGGCGAGCACCGTGTCGCGCGGCCAGACGACCTGCCCGATGCGCGTCCCGACGATCGGCGACTCGTTCGGCAGGGTGACCTCGAGGATCTCCGCGCCGGACTGGTGGAACGTGAAGATCTTCACCAGGTCGCCGACCGCCACGGCCTCCTCGACCATCGCGGTCATGATGCGCGGCGTGGAGACGGCGACGTCGACGCCCCACGCCTCGTCGAACATCCACTCGTTCTTCGGGTTGTTGACCCGCGCGACGGTGCGGGGGACGCCGAACTCCGTCTTCGACAGGAACGACACGACGAGGTTGACCTTGTCGTCACCGGTCGCGGCGACGACGACGTCGCACTCATCCAGGCGGGCGTCGGCCAGGGACGAGAGCTCGCAGGCGTCGGCGAGGAGCCAGTCGGCCTCGGCGACCGAGGCGACGCGCATGGCGGACGGCTGACGGTCGATCAGCGTGACCTCGTGGCCCGCCGCGAGCAGCTCGTGGGCGATGGACCGACCGACCGATCCCGCACCGGCGATGACGACGCGCATCACTCCGCCTCCGGGGGAGTCCGGGTCAGGATCCGCTCGACGCGCGGGGTGTCCTGGACCAGCAGCAGCAGGTGGACGACGTCGTTCTCCTGGAGGACGGTCGTCCGCTCGGCGAGGACGCCGTCGCCGAACCGGGTCAGGTAGGCGACGCGCGCACCCGTCGCGTCCTCGAGCTGGGACACCGGCCGGCCGAGCCAGCCCGGGTGCACGTCCATCTGGGCGATGGCCACGCGTCCCGAGGCGTCCCGGAACTCGTCCGTGGCGCCCATCGGCAGCATGCGGCGCAGCATCTGGTCCGCCGTCCAGCGCACCGTCGCGACCGTGGGGATGCCCAGGCGCTGGTAGATCTCCGCGCGCGCGGGGTCGTAGATACGGGCGACGACGTTGTCGACGCCGTACGTCTCGCGGACAACGCGCGCGGAGATGATGTTCGAGTTGTCGCCGTCCGAGACCGCGGCGAAGGCGTACGCGTCCTCGATGCCGGCCTGGACGAGCGTCTGCCGGTCGAAGCCGAGGCCGGTCACCTTCTTGCCGCTGAACGCGGCGTCCAGGCGACGGAACGCCTCGGGGTTCTGGTCGATCACGGCGACGGAGTGGCCGCGCTCCTCCAAGGACTGGGCGAGGGTCGCACCGACCCGCCCGCAACCCATGATGACGAAGTGCACGTGTGCTGACGCTACAGGGTCCGCCACCGGGACGTGACCCGACGCAGGCTCGAGGGCGCCCTGAGCCCGCACCGGCCCGGCGGCGGGCCTAGCATGGTCCCCCGTGTCTGACATCGTCGGCGCCGCCAAGCGCCTGGTGCTGGGTCGCCCGTTCCGTAGTGACCGGTTGGGCCACACCCTGCTCCCGAAGCGGATCGCGCTTCCCGTCTTCGCGTCCGACGCGCTCTCGTCCGTCGGGTACGCCCCGGACGAGATCCTGCTGACGCTGTCCATCGCCGGCCTCAGCGCCACGATGATCTCGCCGTGGGTCGGCCTCGCCGTCGTGGTGGTGCTCGTCACGGTCGTCGCCTCGTACCGGCAGAACGTGCACGCGTACCCCTCGGGTGGCGGCGACTACGAGGTCGCGACGACGAACCTCGGCAAGTTCGCCGGCCTGGGCGTGGCGAGTGCGCTGCTCGTCGACTACGTCCTGACGGTCGCCGTGTCGATCTCCTCGGGCGCCCAGTACGCCGCTGCCGCCATCCCGAGCCTGCGCGGCCACGAGGCGATCCTCGCGATGTCGCTCATCGCACTGCTCATGCTGATCAACCTGCGCGGCGTCCGCGAGTCGGGGACGGCGTTCGCGATCCCGACCTACATCTTCATGTTCTCCATCGGCACGATGGCGGTGGTGGGCTTCATCCGCTACGCCACCGGGAACCTGCCGATGGCGGAGAGCGCCGACCTGGACGTCGCGGCCCTGCCCGGGTTCGAGCAGGGGCTCGCCGGCGTCGCCGGTGCGTTCCTCATCCTGCGCGCCTTCGCGTCGGGGTGCGCCGCCCTGACGGGCGTCGAGGCGATCAGCAACGGCGTGCCGATGTTCCGCAAGCCGAAGAGCAAGAACGCCGCGACCACGCTGCTCCTGCTCGGCACCATCTCGGTCGCGATGCTGATGTCGATCCTCGCGCTGGCGCGGGTCACGCACGTGCGGTTCGTCGAGGAGCCGGCCGAGCACCTGCTGCGCAATGGCGTCCCGGTGGGCGACAGTTACGTCCAGGACCCGACGATCGGCCAGATCGCCCGGTCGGTGTTCGAGGGCTTCCCGCCGGCCTTCTACCTCGTCACCGCGGCCACCGGCGTCATCCTCGTGCTGGCCGCGAACACGGCGTTCAACGGCTTCCCGGTGCTCGGCTCGATCCTGGCGCGCGACGGCTACCTGCCCAAGCAGCTGCACACCCGCGGTGACCGGCTCGCCTTCTCCAACGGCATCGTGACCCTCGCCGTCGGGGCGATGGTCCTGGTCTGGGCCTTCGACGCCGAGGTGACGCGCCTCATCCAGCTCTACATCGTGGGCGTGTTCGTCTCCTTCACCCTCAGCCAGATCGGCATGGTCCGGCACTGGACGCGACTGCTCCTGTCGGAGGCCGACCCGGCACGCCAGGCGCAGATGAAGCGCTCGCGGGTCATCAACGGCGTCGGCCTCTGCCTCACGGCGACCGTCCTCGTCGTCGTGCTCATCACGAAGTTCACGCGCGGCGCCTGGATCGCCATCCTGGCGATGGCGGTGGTCTACGGGATCATGCTGAGCATCCGCGCGCACTACGACCGCCTCGCCACCGAGCTCGCCGTCGACGCCGACCCGGGCGCGGCGCGGGCGCTGCCGAGCCGGGTGCACGCGATCGTCCTCCTGGGCCGGATCCACAAGCCCGCGATGCGGGCGGTCTCGTACGCGCGGGCGACGCGACCGTCCGTGCTCGAGGCCGTCACGGTCAACGTGGACCAGGAGGCCACCGAGGACCTCCGCGCGGAGTGGGAGGCGCTCGACCTTCCGGTGCCGCTGCGGATCCTGGACTCCCCGTTCCGTGAGATCACGCGGCCGGTGCTCGGCTACGTGAAGTCCATCCGGCGCGAGAGCCCGCGGGACCTGGTGGTGGTCTACATCCCCGAGTACGTCGTCGGGCACTGGTGGGAGCAGCTGCTGCACAACCAGAGCGCCCTGCGCCTGAAGAGCCGGCTGCTGTTCCAGCCGGGCGTCGTGGTCGCGTCGGTGCCGTGGCAGCTCGACTCGTCCGCGCTGCAGGCCGCCGAGGGCGGCGGCGCGTGACCGTCACCCTGGAGGTCGGCCGCGTCGCCCACGGCGGCCACTGCGTCGCGCGGCACGAGGGCCGGGTCGTCTTCGTGCGTCACGCGCTGCCGGGCGAGCGCGTGGTCGCCCACCTGACCGACGCGGAGCCGGGCGCCCGCTTCTGGCGCGCCGACGCCGTCGAGGTCCTCGAGACGTCGCCCGACCGCGTCCCGTCCGCGTGGCCCGAGGCGGGGCCGGGCGGCGTCGGGGGCGGCGAGCTCGCACACGTGGCGCTGCCGGCGCAGCGGCGCTGGAAGGCCGACGTGGTGGCCGAGCAGCTGACCAGGCTCGGCGGCGTCACGCGCGAGGTCGAGGTCGAGGCGGCGCCGGGGGAGCAGGACGGGCTCGGCTGGCGGACCCGGATCGAGCTGACGACCGACGACGCCGGGCGCGCGGGGATGCACCGGTTCCGCTCCGAGGCCGTCGTGCCGCTGACGTCGATGCCGCTCGCCGTTCCCGCGATCGCCGAGCTCGGCCTGTTCGACCGGCGGTGGCCGGCGGGCGCCCGGGTGACCGCCGTCGCACCGGCGGGTCCGGACCGACCCCTCGTCCTCGTCGACGGCGCCCCGTGGACCGCCGGCGGACCGGACCGGCGGCCGAACGCGCGCACCTCCGTCCGCGAGCACGCGACCGTGGCCGGCCGCGCGCAGGTGTGGCGGGTGGCCGCGACGGGCTTCTGGCAGGTGCACCGCGCGGCGCCCGCGGTGCTCGCCGAGGCGGTGCTGGGCGCCCTGGGCGGGCCGGCCAAGATCTTCGGGGCCACCGTGGCGGACCTGTACGCCGGCGCGGGGCTCTTCACGCTGCCGCTCGCCGACGCCGTCGGTGGGAGCGGGCGCGTCGTCGCCGTCGAGGGCGATGCGACCGCAGTGCGCGACGCGCGCCGCAACGCCCACGACCGCGGCCAGGTCGAGCTGCACCAGGGCGGCG
>JAEWYD010000395.1 GCA_023462275.1 Actinomycetes bacterium | reverse complement strand
GGTCACCTGCGTGGGCACCTGGTCGACGGCGCGCCGGCTGCGGGAGACCCACAGGCTCGGCCACTCGTCCACCTCGGCCGGCGGCTGCAGCACCAGCATCGGGTCCGCACCCAGGCGCACGTCCAGGACGACCGCGGGCACGTCCGGCGTGTGCCACCCGCGGGCATCGGCCACGCCGAGCGCGTACCGGCGGGCCATCGCCGCGGTGCCGATGGGGCGTCCGCCGTCGGCGGCCACCGTGACGAGCCCGACGACGCGCTTGCCGGCCGTCACGCCGTACTCGCCCTCCAGCCAGCACTGGAAGGCGACGAAGCCGAGGGCCACCACGAGCCCGGCGGCGACGAGCGGGACCGTCGTGACCGGCTCGCCGGCCCGCGCGGCCGCGACGGCTCGGACGGCGCCCAGGAGCGCGAACCCGCCGCCCATGAGCAGCACGAGCCCGACGTCGACGCCGGCGGCGAGCAGTCGCCTGCGGGCCGTCGCGCGGACCGCCCCGGGGAACGGCATGCCACGTCACCTTCCCGCCCGCCGAGCGCGGGCACGGGCGCGCACCGAGAGCACGCCGACCGGTACAGAATGGGGGAAACCGGACAAGCGTACCTGGGACCAACGGGCCCGCGTGGCTCAGGCCGTGCGGTGGACCAGCGTCTCGGTGAACCGGACCAGAGAGTCCTTGACGACGCCATCGGGCAGAGGGGCCAGGGCCGCCACGGCCCGGTCCGCCCACGCGACCGCCTGCACCTGGGTCTGCGCGACCACGGGGTGGTCCCGCAGCGCCGCGACCGCGCCGGTGAGCGCGGCGTCGTCGGACAGGTCCGAGTCCAGCAGGGCGACGAGCTCCGCGTCGGCGGCCGTGCCCTCGCCGGAGGCGACCAGGCGGCGCAGCAGCAGGGCCGGCATCGTCGGCACCTTGTCCCGCAGGTCCGTGCCGGGCGTCTTGCCGGTCGTGGCGGCGTCGGACGAGAGGTCGATGACGTCGTCGGCGAGCTGGAAGGCCACGCCCGCGGCCTCGCCGTACGCGACGAGGGCTGCCTCGAGCTCCGCACCGGCGCCGGAGAACATGGCGCCGAAGCGCGCCGACGTCGCGATGAGCGACGCCGTCTTGTCCGCCAGCACCTGCAGGTAATGGGCGACGGGGTCGGCGTCGCCGCGCGGGCCGACCGTCTCGTGTAGCTGCCCGAGGCACAGGCGCTCGAACGTCTCGGCGAGGATCCGGATCGCGACCGGCCCGAGCCCGGCGGCGATCGCCGACGCCCGCGCGAACACCAGGTCCCCGGTGATCACCGCGACCTGGTTGCCCCAGACCTCGTGCGCCGAGGGCGCGCCGCGGCGCACCGGCGCGGAGTCCATGACGTCGTCGTGGTAGAGCGTCGCCAGGTGCGTCAGCTCGACGACGACGGCGGCGTCCACCACCTCCGGCCGATCTCCCGCGCCGAGCTGGGCGCACAGGAGCGTGAGCGCGGGCCGCAGCCGCTTGCCGCCCGCGGCGACGAGGTGGCGCGACGCGGCGTCGGCGAGGCCGTCGGAGTGCGCGACGGCCTCGCGCAGCCGCCGCTCGACGGTCTCGAGGCGCTCGCCGAGCACCTCCGCGAGGCCCGGGTCGACGACGAAGGACTGGGTCACGGCAGGAATCTCGCCGCCTCGCCCAGCAGGTCGAGCGCGCGGGAGGGCGCGACGCCCAGGGCGATGGTGCCGATCACCGCGACGGCGATGGCCGCCACCGTGAGCCCGCGGCCCCGCACGATCGTCGTCGTCTCCCCCGGCGTCCCGACGGCGTCCGTGAAGAACATCAGGACGATCAGGCGCACGTAGAAGAACACCGCAGCCGCCGAGGCCACGACGCCGACGACGGCGAGCCACGCGAGGTCGCCGTCCACGGCCGCCGTGAAGACGGCGAACTTCCCGGTGAAGCCGGCCGTCAGCGGGATGCCTGCGAACGACAGCAGGAACAGCGTGAACGCCAGGGCGAGCGCGGGGTGGCGGCGACCGAGGCCGGCCCACTGCGTGATGTGGGTCGCCTCCGCGACGACCGCGCCGCCCGGCCCCGCGTGCACCTCGCGGACGAGCGTGACCACGGCGAACGCGCCGATCGTGGCCAGCCCGTACGCGACCAGGTAGACCAGGACGCCGCTGATGCCGCGCTGGGTGAGCGAGACCACGCCGACCAGGATGAAGCCGGCGTGCGCGATCGAGGAGTACGCCAGCATGCGCTTCACGTCGGTCTGCACGATGGCGACGACCGTGCCGACCAGCATGGTCAGGACGGCGACGGCCCACAGCGCGGGCATCACGTCCCACTCGAGCCGGCGCAGGACGACGTAGACGAACCGCAGCATCGCCCCGAAGGCCGCCACCTTGGTGCACGCCGCCATGAAGGCCGTCACCGGGGTCGGCGCACCCTGGTAGACGTCGGGCGTCCACGAGTGGAACGGCACCGCGCCGACCTTGAAGAGCAGACCGACCAGCACCATCACGACACCCGCGACGAGCAGCGGGTCGAGCGACCCGTACGGCCCGACGGCGTCGGCGATGGCGGTCAGGTCCACCGAGCCGGCGACGCCGTACAGCAGGGCCGAGCCGAACAGCAGGAACGCCGAGGCGAACGAGCCGAGGAGGAAGTACTTCATCGACGCCTCCTGGGACAGGAGGCGTCGGCGGCGGGCCATGCCGGACAGGAGGTACAGCGGGAGCGACAGCACCTCGAGCGCCACGAAGAGCGTGATGAGGTCGCCCGCGGCGGGGAAGAGCATCATGCCGCCGAGCGAGAAGAGGGCGAGCGGGTAGACCTCGCTCTGCACGAGGCCCTGGCGCTCGGCCTCCGCCTCGTACTCGCTGCCCGGGACGCCCGCGGCGGCCGCGGCGAACGCGTCCTCGCCGGCCTGCGTCCGGTCCGCGATGACGAGCAGGGAGATCAGGCCGAGGAAGGCGAGGATCGCCTGGAGCATGAGCGCCGGGCCGTCGATCGTGACGGACTGCGCGACCGCCTCCACGCCGCCGCCGGTCGAGACGTCGTCCCACAGGAGGATCGCGGCGACGAGCGCGGCGGCTGTCGCGACGAGCGCGAGCACGACCTGCACGGTGCGGCGGGCGCGGGCGGGCACGAAGGCCTCCACCAGCACGCCGAGGACGCCGGCGCCGAGCACGATGATCACCGGGCTCAGCTGGGCCCAGGCGATGTCGGGGGCTTCGAACATCAGTCATCGCTCCCGTCGGTCGTCGTGGCCTCCTGCGCGTCGGTCCCGCCGACGTCCTGCACCACGCGTGGTGGGTCCTCGACACCGACGGACACCCGCGCGGCCTCCGCCGGGTCGCGCACGAGGTCCAGCGCCGGGCTCGGCCAGAAGCCGAGGACGAGGATCGCGGCGACGAGCGGGCCGATCACCCAGCGCTCGCGCGTCGTGAGGTCCTTTGCGGCGGGCAGCTCCGGCGCCACCGCGCCGGTGAAGATCCGCTGGTAGGTGAGCAGCACGTACAGCGCGGCCAGGACGACGCCGAGGGTCGCGACGACGGCCGCGGCCTTGTTCGTCGCGAAGCTGCCCACGAAGACGAGCAGCTCGGAGACGAACGGCGCGGTGCCGGGCAGCGACAGCGCCGACAGGCCGGTCACCAGGAAGGTCCCCGCGAGCACCGGGACGACCGTCCGCAGACCGGAGTACTCGGCGATCCGCGCCGTACCCCAGCGCCGCACGAGGAACCCGGCGAGCAGGAAGAGCCCGCCCGTGGAGAGCCCGTGCGTGAGCATGTAGAGGGACGAGCCCTCGATGCTGGTCGAGGTGAACGCGAAGATGCCGAGCACGATGAAGCCGAAGTGGCTGACCGACGTGTAGGCGATGAGCCGCATGAGGTCCGCCTGGCCGATCGCCAGGAACGCGCCGTAGATGATCGACACGACGGCGAGCGCGATGATCACCGGGGCCGCCCACCGCGACGCCTCCGGGAACAGCGGCAGGCACAGCGTGAGCATCCCGAACGTGCCGACCTTGTCGAGCACGCCGACGAGCAGCACGTTCGTCCCCGCCGGGGCCTGCTCCGCGGCGTCGGGCAGCCACGTGTGCACCGGCCACATCGGCGCCTTGATCGCGAAGGCGAAGAAGAACGACAGGAAGAGCAGCCGCTCGGTCCACGTGGTCATCGAGGTGCCGACGAGCGTGTCGACGAGGAACCCCTGGCGACCGCCCGGGCCCTGCAGGTAGAGCGCGATGACGCCCACCAGCATGACCAGGCCGCCGACGAGGGAGTAGATGAGGAACTTCACCGCGGCGTACCGGCGCTGGACCCCGCCGAAGAGCCCGATCATGAAGTAGACCGGGATCAGCATCGCCTCGAAGAGGATGTAGAAGAGGAACACGTCGCGGGCCGCGAACACCGCCACCATGAACGCCTCGAGCACGAGGATCAGGGCGACGTAGGTGCGGATCCGACGGCCGTCGTCGGGCGTGCCGGTCGCCTGCTCCGCCCCACCGTGCTCGCGCCAGGCAGCCAGGATGACGACCGGCACCAGCAGCACCGAGAGCAGCACGAGCGACAGGCCCAGGCCGTTGACGCCGAGCGCGTAGCTCACCCCGAACTCCGGGATCCACGCGTGCAGCTCGCCGAGCTGGACCGTCGCCGCGTCGCCGCGGTCGAACTGCCCGACGGCGACGAGCGCCAGCACCAGCTCCAGCAGCGCCACGCCCAGCGCGGCGTGCCGCGCCCAGCGCCGCGACGTGCCGGGCAACGCCCACACGGCGGCGGCGCCGACCAGCGGCAGCACCACGAGCGTGGTGAGCCAGGGGAAGGAGGACTCGATCATGGTTCCCCTCAGATCCGGACGGCCAGCGCGACGGCCGCGACGAGCACGACGACGCCGAGCGCCATGGTCAGGGCGTACGAGCGGACGAAGCCGTTCTGCAGCTTGCGGAGCAGCTCGCCCCCTCCCGCGACGGCACGGGCGACGCCCGAGACCCCACCGTCCACGACCGCACGGTCCCCGTAGACGAGCGAGCGGGTCAGGTACTGGCCGGGCCGCATCAGGGCCGCCTCGCTGACGGCGTCCTGGTAGAGGTCGCGGCGCGCGGCCCGCGTGAGCACGGAGCCCCGGGGCGGCACGACGGCGACCGGCGCGGCTGCGTACTGGCGCCAGGCGAGGAACGCGCCGGCGATGATCAGCAGGAACGTCACCACCATGATCGCCGGCACGGGCACGACCGGCTCCTCGTGCTCGACGTGCCCGGTGACGGGCTCGAGCCACGTGGTGAACGCGCCGCCGATCGCCAGCAGGCCGCCCAGCAGGGCCGACCCGGCCGCCAGCGCGATCATCGGCCACGTCATCAGGCGCGGCGACTCGTGCGGGTGCTGCACGGCGCCCTCGGCCGGGCCCGCGCCGGAGCCGTCGGCCCAGCGGCGCTCGCCGTGGAACGTCATGAAGAAGAGGCGCGACATGTAGAACGCGGTCACGCCGACGCCGACCAGTGCGACCGTGCCGAACACCCACGGCTCCCACGACCCGTCGTGGGAGTAGGCGGCCTCGACGATGCGGTCCTTGCTCCAGAAACCGGAGAACGGCGGGACGCCGATGATCGCGAGCCAGCCGAGCGCCATGGTCACCCAGGTGATCCGCATGTACCGGGCGAGGTCGCCGAACCGGCGCATGTCCACCTGGTCGCCCATGCCGTGCATCACCGAGCCGGCGCCGAGGAACAGCCCCGCCTTGAAGAAGCCGTGCGTGAGCAGGTGGAAGATCGCGAACGCGTAGCCGATCGGCCCCAGGCCGGCGGCGAGCATCATGTAGCCGATCTGCGACATCGTGGAGGCGGCCAGCACCTTCTTGATGTCGTCCTTGGCGCAGCCGACGATCGCGCCGAACAGCAGCGTGATCCCGCCGACGACGGCGACGACCAGCTGCGCGGTGGGCGCGGCGTCGTAGATGGGCCCGGAGCGGACGACGAGGTAGACGCCCGCGGTGACCATGGTGGCCGCGTGGATGAGGGCGGAGACCGGCGTCGGGCCGGCCATCGCGTCGCCCAGCCAGGACTGCAGCGGGAACTGCGCGGACTTGCCGCAGGCCGCGAGCAGCAGCGCCAGGCCGATGAGCGTCAGCCAGCCCTCGCTCGCGCCGCCGGGCAGGACGGCCGTGACCGTCGCGATGTCGGTGGTGCCGACCGTCGCGACCATCGCCATCAGCGCCACGATCAGGCCGATGTCGCCCACGCGGTTGGTGACGAACGCCTTCTTCGCGGCGACGGCGTTGGGCCGCTCGTGGTCCCAGAAGCCGATGAGCAGGTAGGACGCGAGGCCCACGCCCTCCCAGCCGATGAAGAGGAGCACGTAGGAGTCGGCGAGCACCAGCAGGAGCATCGCGGCGACGAACAGGTTGAGGTACGCGAAGAACCGCCGCCGATTGGCGTCGTGCTCCATGTACGCGACCGAGTAGACGTGGATCAGCGTGCCCACGAACGTCACGAGCAGCACGAACGTCATCGCCAGCGGGTCGACGCGCAGGCCGAGGTCCACCCCGAACCCGCTGCTCGCGGGGATCCAGGTGCCCAGGCGCACGTGGTTCAGGCGCTCGGCGTCGTCCTGCCCGAGCATCGCGATCCAGCACACGACGCCGACGACGAACGCCCCGGCGGACATGGCGACGCCGAGCCAGTGGCCCCAGCGGTCGGCCCGGCGGCCGGCGAGCAGCAGGATCGCGGCGCCCAGCAGCGGCAGCGCGACGAGCAGCCAGGCGGCGGAGAAGGGCGCGCCGGCGT
>JAEWYD010000394.1 GCA_023462275.1 Actinomycetes bacterium | reverse complement strand
GCGCAGGGTCGCCCCCGCCCCGGGCGCCCAGGTGAACGTGGCGACCTCGGCCGGCGCGGGCACGTCCGACCCGTCGTAGCTGACCGGCCCCTCGCGGAACGGGAAGGTGACGTGCACGCTCGCCGTCCGGGCGGCGGCGTCGTGCGCGAGGCCCAGGCCGGTCAGGCCGGCGACGGTGGTCGCGGGGGCGACCAGCGCGACGCCGCCCGCGGGCCCCCAGGCGAAGACCGCCGGCGTCGCGGCGCGGTCGGCGCGCAGCTCCCACGCGTCGCTCTCCATGGCGGCCGGGTCCCCACCGCCGACGACGAAGCGCGGGTAGGTGCGGGCGCAGGACGCCGGCCGGTTCTCGCCGTAGAACGCCCCGGGCACCAGCCACCACGGGTCGCGGACCCCGGTCATGACGAGCCGCACGCGCACGGACCGCTCGACGGCACGGGCGCCCCGGTTGCGCACGACGACCTCGACGCCGACGCGCGTGCCGTCGCCCGCGAGCGCGTCCGGGCGGACGAGCCGCGCGGTCACGGCCAGGTCGGCGTCCGAGCGGGCCGGGCGCACGACGCCGTCGGGCGCGACGGTCTCGACGAGCACGCGGACGTCGGAGCGCAGGACGGCGCCACCGGGCGTGTCGGGCGTCCGCGCGTCCCGCACCGGGGTCGGGACCCGCTCGAGGGTCGCCCCGCGCCGGGCGACGGCCGCGACGCGCTGGGCCGGCACCTGGGCGAGGCCGGCGAGGCTGACGAAGAGGTCGGTCACGGCGTGCTCCCGTCGAGGGGCCGCTCGACGAGGTCCACCTCGACGACCGGCAGGGCCGGGTCGCGCGGGACCCGGAACGTGCGGATCTGGTGGGGGCCGAGGTCGGCCACCAGGACGCGGCCGACCACCGGCAGGTCGACCCGGGCGTGGGCGGCCCGCCCGCTCGACTCGACCGCGCGCACGACGAGATCGGCGCCGTCGGCCGGGCCGTCCTCCGCCGGCTTGAGGGCGGTCACCAGCACGGCGCCGCCGCCGTCGTCGGCGAAGGACGTCGACGCCGGCAGGGGCCCGTCGTGGAAGGTCTCGAGCATCGCGCGCACGGGCGCCCCGAGCAGCGCGGCACGGCGCGTCGGCGCGACCGCGCGCCAGTCGCCGTCGTGCGGGACGAGCTGGTAGCGGAACCGCTGCACGCCCTGGTCCTGGTAGGTGTACGCACCGTCGGGGTCGAGCTCGCGCGGGTCGTGCCAGGCGTAGACGGGGCTGCGCACCGCGGTGATGCCGAGGCTCGCGGTCGCGTCGGCGGCGGCGGGTGAGGCGTCGTAGCCGTGCTTGGCGTCGTTCACGACGACGAGACCGGCGGGCGCGGGCCCGTCGGGCCCGTCGACGGTCCCGGTGAGGTCCACCCAGGACTGCCCCGGCTGCTCCGCGCCGTCGACGGGCCGCTCGATGGTCCCGAACGGTACCTCGAACGTCGCGCGCGGCTCCGCCAGCGCCGTCGGGACGCGGAGCTTGAGCAGGTGCGCTGGCTCGCGCCAGTCGAGCGTCACGCGCACCTCGAGGTGGTCGGCGTCGTGACCCAGCACGATCTCCTCGACCACCGTCGACGCGCCCCAGGCCCGCTCGACGCGCAGGACGGCCCGCAGCGGCCCGGCCTCCACGAGCCGGGTGCGCACCACGCGCATCGGCTCGCCGCCGCGCGCGTACGAGACGACGCGGTGCCCCCAGGTGTCGGAGTCGTCGCGGCTCACCAGCAGGTGCTCCCCGCGCGCGCCCGCCACGACGTCGCGGCCGGTGCGCTTGTCGAGCAGCGACCGCAGCCAGCCCGTCGTCGGGTCCAGCTCGGCCCGCAGCACACCGTTCTCCAGCACCGTGTCCGTGGCGACCAGCGCGCCCGGCGCCCGCTCGCTCCACGCGGGCACGGGCCCTGCCGACAACGTCGCGCGCCCGTCCGGCGTCGCGCCGCGCGGCCCACCCAGCGGCCTGAGCCGGTACAGGCGGTAGCCGAACGCCGGCAGCACCGCCTGGAACGCGACGGCCCCGCGCCCGCGGTCGCTCATCGTCGCGGCGGACCGGGTGCGCTGCGCGGGCACCCGGCGACCGTCGGCGTCGACGACGTGGACGCCGTCGGGCTGACCGGCGTAGTGCACGTCGACGTCGGCGCGCACCGCCCAGGGGTGCGGGTTGAAGACGAGGACGGGCTGCGTGCTTTCCTCGAACGGCACGTCCACCTGCCGCGCGATGACGTTGTGGACCCGGGTGGTGATGCGCTTCGCGACGGCGACCGCCTCGCCCAGCTGGTCGCGCGCGTCGTCGTAGGCGTGCTCGATGGCGGAGCCCGGCAGCACGTCGTGGAACTGGTTGAGCAGGATCTGCTGCCAGGCCCGCGCGAGGTCCTCGCGCGGCGCCGGGAGGCCGAGCCGCAGCGCGCCGACGGCGGCCCAGCGCTCCGCCGTCAGCACCGCCGACTGCGCCCGCCGCATCCATGCCTTCACCCCCGAGTGCGCCGAGTAGCAGCCGGGCGCGTGGTGCTGCAGCTCGTCGCGCCACACGGGCAACGCCGCGACGACGGCGGGGCGCGTCGAGGCGAGGTGGTCGAGGTACCGGCGCGGCGAGGACATCTCGAGCCGCCCGTAGGTGCCGCGCGCGTCGAAGCGGTGGATCGAGTCGATGTTCGCCTTCGTCGGCCCGCCGCCGTGGTTGCCGACGCCGTAGAACACCATGAGGTCGCCGAGCGTCCGGTCCAGCTGGCCGAGCGACTTGTCGACCTGGCCGTCGACGCCGCCGGCGGGGCTGCAGTACTCGTGCGGGATGCGGTAGGCGAGCACGCGCGAGCCGTCGGGCGCCTCCCACCAGAACGCCGTCGCGTCGAGCGCCGACTCGTGCGGGCCGGGCCGCAGGAAGCAGTAGGCGTCCATGCCCTGGCCGCGCAGGATCGCCGGCAGCATGACGTGGTGCCCGAACGGGTCGACGTTCATCCCGACGGTCGCGGTGACCCCGAACCGGTCCTGCAGGTAGCGCTGCCCGTACAGCCCCTGGCGCACGAACGACTCGCCCACGGGCAGGTTGCAGTCGGGCTCCACCCACCAGCCGCCGGTCAGCACCCAGCGGCCGTCCGCGACCCGCTCGCGGATGCGCGCGAACAGCTCCGGGTCCTGCTCCTCGACCCACGCCAGGAGGGCCACCTGGTCGCACGTGAAGACGAAGTCGGGGTACTCGTCCATGCGGTGGATCGCCGACCAGAACGTCGCCCGCGCTTCGGCGTACCCCTCCTGCCAGGGCCAGAGCCACGCGAGGTCGAGGTGGGCGTTGCCCACCATGTGCAGGGTGCGGTCCGGTGCCGCGCCCGGGCGCCCGTCGCCGTCGCGCTGCGTCGGGACCCCGGCGAGCGTCGGCTCCGCGGTCACCTCTCTCGCCGACGCCGCGGTCGCCGCCTGCTGGGCCTCGGTCGTCATGCGTCCTCCACGTCCAGGAGCGCCTCGGCCTGCTGACCCAGCCGCAGCTCCCCGAGCGTCACGTCCACGGCCACCCGGGCGCGGCGCGCCGGCCCGCCGACGACGACGTCGAACGCCACCGTCCCCGTGCCGCCCGCCTCGAGCTTCGCCTCGAGCCAGACCGGCTCGGCCGCCCACCCGGCGGGGACCACGGGCTCGACGACGACGGCGGCAGGCAC
>JAEWYD010000393.1 GCA_023462275.1 Actinomycetes bacterium | reverse complement strand
CACCGAGCCCGCGCCCGAGCCCGACAGCGCCCGCGGCCGCGCCGCCGAAGGCCAGCCCGCCGGCCATGGCGCCGCCGTAGCCACCAGCGCCGGACGAGCCGTCGTAGCCACCTCCGTAGCCGCCGATGCCGCCGCCACCGGGGTAACCGCCCCCGACGGTCGTCGACCCCGGCACCCAGCCGTTGCTCATGTCGTTGTCCGGCCACGTGTGCTCCGTGGTCGGGGGCGGCGTCACGTCACCCGGGTCGGGCGTCCCGTACTCAGGCGGCACGGGCGGCACCGGCCAGGGGTCCCGGATCACCGTGGGCGGGGGGGTAGGCGTGGGCTGGGGCGTCGGCTTCGTCCCGATCGGGTCGGGGTCGTCGATGGTGTCCACGATCGTCTGCTGCGGCCACGGCGAGGGCATCCCGGGGCCGGGCTGCCTCGGGGCGCGCCGGACGGGACCGCCGGTGCCGTCGTCGCCCCCGCCCGGGTCGCCGCCCTCCACCTCGGTCTCGTCGCTGCGGAGGAACTGCACCGCATCCACCTCGGGAAGCGCCTGGATCTCGACGCTCATCTGGCTCTCGAGCCGGCTCAGTGCCGCCTTGGCAGCTGCCTCGCGCTCGGCCGCAGCCTGCCCGCTGAGGTAGTCCACGGCCGCGTGACCGCCGAGCATGCCGAGCGGCCCGGCGATCAGCGTGCCGCCGCCGATGATGGCCGTCTTCTGCCAGTCGTCGATGTCGCCGTCGGGGAGCTTGCGGTAGGCGTCCCGCGCCTCGACCGCGTAGCTGTGGGCACGTTCGGCCGTCGCCGCGGCGGCGGAGAACTGGTCGGCCGCGCTCACGAGGGCGCTCGCCAGGAGCGCGAACTGGTCCCAGGCCGCGTCGCCGGTCGACCCCTCGAGCCCGAGGTTGCCGCCCATCCTCTTGAGCTCTTTCGCGGTGTCCTCGAGCAGCGCGGTCGCAGCCGTGATGTCGTCCTTGTCGTCGGTGGCCTGCACCGGCGCGTCCTCGTACATGTGCTGCGTCAGCTGGAGGCGGTCGCTTGCCTTGCCCATCTCAGGCCCCCTTGGCGTTCGGGTGGTGGTTGCGGCGGTTCAGGATGACGGCGGCGGTGACGGCGCCACCGATGGCGAGGAGGACGAGGGCCCCGCCGATCACGAGCAGCGTCGTGGCGGAGCCGCCCTCGTCGCTCTCGGTGCCGACGGCCCGCGTGGGGGCGGCGGTCGGCTGGTCGGGCTCCGGGCTCTGGGTGGCGGTCGGCGCGGAGGTCGGCGCGGCCCGCACGATCTCGTCGTAGGCGGGCTGTGCGTCGGGCGCGTCACTCACCAGCGGGTTGACGTCGGGCAGCGTGGTGGGGTCGAGGGCGATGAGCTTGCGGACGGAGACGGTCCCGTAGCCCCAGGAGTCGTCGATCCGTGCGGGCTCCCCGCCGCTGGCCTGGCCCGTGGTCCGCAGGAGCGCCTGGATCATCTGGTTCCCCGTCGCGTCCGGGTGCGCGGACCACGCGAGGGCGATGACGCCGCTCACCCAGGCGGCGGCGTAGGACGATCCCTTGGAGATCCCGTACACGTCCCACGCGCCGGTGTCCTCGTCGAGGAGCGGTACCCGGATGCCGACGCCGGGCGCGACGACGGACAGCCTCGGGCTCGTCACGGCGTTGGGGGTGAGCTGCTGGTTGACGTCGGCGTCCTCGACCGAGATGACGCCGTTCGCGGACGCCGGCCAGCCCAGGTCCGACCCACCACGGTTGTTGGACGCGGCGACGAGCACGACACCCGCGCGCTCGGCCCGTGCGATCGCTGCCGCCTCGTCCTCGGACAGGAAGGCGCCGGCGAAGGACATGTTGATGATGTCGGCGCCGTCCGCGACCGCGGCGTCGATCTGCTGGGGCAGGTCGCTGCAGGAGTTGTCGCCGAAGACGCTCGCGTAGTGCAGGAGGGTGACGCCCGGTGCCACGCCCTTTGTGCCGGGACGGCCGCCGGCACCCGTCCCCGTACCGACGATGAGCCCGGCGATGGCGGTCGCGTGCTCGGCGTCCCGCTGGACCGACGTGCCCGGGTCGAGCGCGCCGTCCCCGTTCCAGTCGCAGTACGTCGGGCGGACCGAGAGGGACGTGCCGACGAGGTCAGGCGCGTCCGGGTTGATCGTCGAGTCGATGATGGCGACGGTCACGCCCGCCCCGGTGGTGCCCGACGCCTGGATCTGGTCGATGCCCGGAACCGTGTAGTACCAGAGGCCGTCCTGGATGGCCGGGTCCTCGGTGGCCAGCGCGGAGGCCGACCCCACGAGGGCCAGGGGAAGCGCCGTCAGCAGCGCGAGCGCCGCGCGGGAGCCGCGGGTAAGCCTGGTCACCAACCGCCGCCGCCCCCTCCGGACGCCGCGGGGGTCGGGGTCGGCGCAGGGGCCGGCGTGGGCGTCGGTGCGGGAGCAGGCGACTGCACGGGCGGCAGCGGTGCCGAGTCGTAGGGCGTGCAGACGGGCGGCGCCGAGGGAGCGCCCTCTTCGAGGCGCTTGGCCAGGGCCACGATGCGGGCTTCGATGCCCTCGTCGACGTTCTGGAGGTGCGCCGCGGAGGCGGCGAGAGCCTTCTGGAG
Organism: Actinomycetes bacterium; assembly: GCA_023462275.1. Classification (GTDB taxonomy): domain Bacteria; phylum Actinomycetota; class Actinomycetes; order Actinomycetales; family Cellulomonadaceae; genus Actinotalea. Next base: position 5,355 of record JAEWYD010000393.1, on the reverse strand, counting down.
GAGACCGATCTGGTCCCGCATGGTCAGGAGGTTCACCTCGAGCTGGCCCAGCGTCTGGGTGTAGCGCGCGGCGAACTTCTCGCACGCGGGCACGCTGCCCCACATGCCGGGGCCCTGACGCTCGCGCACCCGACGGAGCGGACCGATCTGCTTGTCGAGATCGGTCAGCAACGTCTCGAGCGCGCTCAGCCGTGCCTTGATCACGCGGTAGTCCGCGCTGAGAGCCTCACCCACGTCCGGATCCTCCATCGTTCCCCCATCCCCGGTGGCGGCGGCGACCGGTCCCGAGCCGCGCAGGCTCGGGACCGACCGTCACGAACACCGGTTGCGTCCCGCGCGGGGACGCCACCAGCAGCGATCAGGCGAAGCGGTTGGTGTTCTGTCGCTCCGCAGCCTGGTAGTCCTGGCCGGACGTGTCCACCTGGCGACCGATGTCGGCCAGGAGGGCCTTCATGTCGGTGATCGCGGCGGTCCACTTGGCCTTGGCGGCCTCGTACGAGGCGAACGCCTCGCCCTGCCAGTTGGCCTTCAGCGGCTGCAGCTGAGAGTCCATGTCGGTGAGCGTGGCCTCGAGCTGCCCGGCACCCGACGCGATGTCGGCGGCAGCGGTGGACACGGTGGAGAAGTTGACCTTCAGGTCGCTCATCGTCGTTGGCCCTTTCGCGTCTCAGCCCAGCCGGGCGTTGAAGTTGCCCAGGCTCTGCGCCTGCTGGTCATCGGCGGCGCTGTACGTCGACTGCGACGAGAGCAGGTTCGCCTCGAACTCGTTGAGCGCGTTGACCATCTTGGTCGCGTCCTCGCGCCACCGCGTCATCAGGCTGCCGAACGCCACGGCGCCCTGCCCGACCCACCCGGCCCCGACGCCGGCGAGCTTGCCTTCCAGCACCTGGATCTGCTGGAGCAGCGCGCTCCTGCTCTGCGCGACGACATCCGCACCCTGCTTGAGTGCGCCATCAGCGGCGGAAACTTCGCCAGCCATTGCCACCTCCCCCGAACCGTGCCCCTGCTGGGCCATCACGACGCGACCGGTCGGCCCACGCCAACGCCCCGACGACGCGGGGCGTTGGCCCAGAGCGTAGAGCACGCGGGGGAACGAATGCGTCCGATACGGACATCTGTGGAACGACCATCACCCGTGTGGCCCCGTCCGGGCGGGTCTGGTGACCGGTCTGCGGGCAGTCCGCGCCGTGGCCGCACCCGTCGTCACTATGCTGACGGCCGACCCTGCGACCGAAGGACCGCCGATGGCCGACGCGACCACCGCCCGAGGCGGTCTCGGCACCCTCGTGCGCGTCACCGTCGCCGGGTCCGGCCGCAGCGTCGACCTGGGCGCCCCGGGGGGCGTGCCCGTCGCGGAGCTCGTCCCCGGCCTGGCCCGGACCCTGGGCCTCCTCGACCCCGGCACCGTCCACGGCGGATTCCGACTGGTGCGCAGCGACGGCGTGGTGCTCGACTCGGACCGCAGCCTGCAGGCGCAGAGCGTGGCCGACGGCGCCGTGCTCAGCCTCGAGTCGGGTGCGGCCGCCGAGGACGTCCGCGTCTACGACGACGTCGTCGAGGCCGTCGCGGACGCCGTCGAGGGCGAGTACGCACCCTGGACGGCGCGCGACTCGGCGCTCACGGCCGTCTTCGCGGCGGCGTCGTTCCTGGTGGCGGCTGCGATCCTCCTGCTCGGCGCCCCGGCGTCCTCGGCGTTCCCGCCGGTGGTGGCGGGGCTGGGCGCCCTCCTCGTCGTCGGTGCGGCGGCCGTCGTCGCGCGGGTGGGCAAGCATGACGTCGGCGCCCGCACGCTGGTGCTCACCGCCTCCGCCCTCGGCCTGGTGGCCGGCCTCACGGCGGGCTCGTCGTCTCCCGGCTGGGGCTGGCCCGCGGCGGCCGGTGGCGCCGGCATGCTCCTCGTCGCCGTCCTCGGCGTCCCCGCGCTGACGTCGGGACGCGAGGTCTGCATGGGGCCGGCCGTCCTCGGTCTCGCCCTCGCGGCCGCCGGGTGCACGATCGAGCTGGGCGAGCAGGCGCCGGGCAGCGTCCTGGCCGTCGTCGTCGCCCTCGTCCTGACTGCCGGCAACGGCATCCCCTGGCTGGCGCTCGCGAGCACGCCGCTGCGCGTGGTCTCGCCGCGCACCGACGCCGAGATCCTGGCCGACCCGCCCGCCGTGGACGGCGCCCGGGTGCGCGAGCAGTACGCGCGCGGCCTGCGCGTCCAGGTGGCCCTGCGCGTCGCCGTCGCGCTGCTCGTGCTGGGCGCGCTGCCCGTCGTCGTCGGCACGGGCGTGCCCGGCGCCCTCCTGGCCGCGGCAGGCTTCTCGGGGATGATGCTCGGCGTCCGGCAGACCTACTCGCGCGGTGACGTCCTCGTCGTGATGGGCTCCGGGATCGTCGGCCTCACCGCGACGGGCGTGCTCGCCGCGGCCGCACACCCCGACTGGCGCCCCGCCCTCGCGGTCGTGGCGGGCGGCGTCGCCGCCGTCGTCATCGCCGTGAGCCTCGTGGCGCCGCGCCAGCGCGTCGTCCTGGGTCGACTCGCCGACTCCCTGGAGCTCATCTGCCTGGCGCTCCTGCTGCCCCTCGGGGTGGCGGCGGCCGGGATCGTGTGACGGACGGCCGATGGCGAGCAAGAAGGACCTGGTCGAGGCGCAGACGTTCAGCCGTCGGCGGCTGCTGACGGCGTTCGTCTCAGGCGCGCCCGGCGGCCGCGAGCTGGAGCCCACCAAGCCGCTGCGGGCGGTGGCCACGGGCGTCGGCCTGGCGCTCCTGGTCGTCCTGGGCAGCCTTGCCGCCGGCAAGCTGATGCCCGCGGCGCCGGCGGACTGGGACGACAACCGGCTCGTCGTCGTCTCGGACTCCGGCTCCCGGTACGTCGCGCTGCAGGGCGTGCTCTACCCGGTCCTCAACACGGCGAGCGCGCGGCTGGTGCTGACGGGCGGCCTCGCGGCCCCGGTGCGGGTCAGTGCGGCGGACGTCGCCGACCACCCCCGGGGGCCGACGCTGGGCATCCCCGGCGCCCCCGACACCGTGCCGGAGGCTGCGGATCTGGTGCGGGACGGCTGGCTGTCGTGCGTCGCGCCCGACGGCTCGATGCTCACCGTGCTCTCCGACGCCGCCCCCGCGCGGGCGGTCACCGCCGAGCTCGACGCCGACGCCGCCGACGGCACGTCGACGGCGGTCCTGGTGGAGGCGGGCGGGACGGCGTACGTCGTCACCGAGGGCCGCCGCTACGCGGTCCCGCCGGAGGGCAGCCAGCGCGTCGGCGTGCTCCGGGCGCTCGGCATGGAGACCGTCGACCCGTGGCCCGTGCCGGCCGCGTGGCTCAACCTGTTCGCGCCGGGCGCCGAGCTCGTGCCCTTCGACGTCACGGGGGCCGGCGCGCCGGTGCCGAACTCGGTCGCCGCGCCGCCGGGCGCCGTCGTGGGCGCAGTCGTGCACCTGGACGACGCCGGTACGCAGGCGCAGGACTACGTGATCACGGCGGACGGGGGGCTGGCCCCGCTCTCGCCGCTCGCGCTCGCGGTGTACCGCTCCGTCTCCGACGACCTCCCCGTGCTGTCGGCGACGGTCGCCGCCACGTCCGCGATGCCCATCGCCGAGTCGGCGGCGCCCGCCGACTGGCCCACCCAGGTCCCCGAGCTGGTCGGCGCCGACCTCGCGGCCTGCGGCCAGCTGTCGACCGAGCTCGTCGCGAACGACGCGCCCACGCCGGTCCGCCTCGGCGCGGCCAGCGTGGAGATGCCGACCGACGGCGCCGCGCACGTGCTCGTGGACCCCGACGCCGGCGCGCTCGTCCTGCCGGTGGCGGGTGCCACGACCGCGGAGGGCTTCGCGCAGCTCGTCGACGCCTCGGGGACAGCCTTCGCGCTGCCAGGCGCGGACGCGGACGTCCTCTCGCGCCTCGGCTTTACGCCCGACGACGTGACGCGGGTACCGCAGGCGTGGCTGGCGCTGTTCGCCGTCGGCCCTGAGCTGACCGTGCAGGGCGCGCTCCAGCAGCACGGCGCGTCCGACCCGGCGCTGACGCCGACACCCGCCCCGGTGGCCACCCCGACACCGACGGCCACCGCCGCGGACGGCGTGGTGACCGGCGTCGTGACGGGAACCGCGGCGGACAGCGCGTCGCCCGCGCCGGCCCAGGGCTGCGACACGGACGAGCCGCAGTACGTCCGCGACCCGCCCCCCGCGCTGGCCCGGCTCGCCGCCGAGACCGCCTGGCAGCGTGCCACGGGTGCCGGTGTGGTCGTCGCGGTCGTCGACTCCGGGGTCGACCGGCGCAACGTCCACCTGGGCGACGCCGTCCTGCCGGGCGTCGACCTGGTGCCCGGCAGCGGCGGCGACCCGAACGGCTGGACCGACCCCGCGGGGCACGGCACGGCGATCGCCGGCATCATCGCGGGCCGCCCGTACGAGTCCGGCGCCGAGCGGTCGGGCGCCATCGGCCTGGCCCCGGAGGCGACCATCCTCCCGGTGCGTGTCTACGTGGACCTCAAGGACAAGGTGGGCGGCGACAAGAATCTCGCGCCCGACGCCACCCGCATCGCCGAGGGCATCCGGTTCGCCGCCGACGCGGGCGCGAGGATCATCAACGTCTCGATGAGCACCACGGCCGAGGTCGACGCGCTCGCTGCGGCGGTCCAGCACGCCACCGACATGGGGGCGCTGGTGGTCGCGAGCGCCGGCAACTCGGACACGACCGACGCGCTGCTGGACCAACCGCGCTACCCCGCGGCGTACCCGGGCGTGCTCGGCGTCTCCGCGGTGACGGACACCGACGCGCCGGCTCCCGCGTCGATCGCCGGCCCGCAGGTGGCCGTCGCCGCGCCGGGCACCAACGTCCTGACGTCCTTCCTCGACAAGGGCGACTGCATCCTCGGTGGCCAGAACGGGTCGTCGAGCTTCGCCACGGCCTACGTGAGCGCTGCGGCGGCGCTCGTGGCGCAGGCGTACCCGGACGAGACTCCGGCCCAGTGGGCCTACCGCCTCGAGGTGACGGCATCCCGCCCGCAGGCGGATCGGCGCGACGACGCCCTCGGCTGGGGCGTGATCCGGCCGGCCGAGGCGCTGGCGTTCGTCGACGACGGGACGGCCCCCGGCCCGGTGAGCCCCACGTTCGGCCGGCAGGAGCCGGTCGCGGTCCCGACGCCCGACGTCACCACGAGCGTGCGGACGGACCAGCTCGCGCCCGTGCGGGCGTCGACGGCGTGGTGGGCGCTGGGGTGCGCGGTCGCCGTCACGGGCGCCGTCCTCGCGTCGTTCCCCGCCCTGCGCCGCCGGCGCCGCAGGTCCTGACCCGCACGGCCGCCCGAACCACGACAATGGTGCCCGTGCCATCCGACCGGCTGCCGCCTCCGCCGCCCCCGCCCGGCC
>JAEWYD010000392.1 GCA_023462275.1 Actinomycetes bacterium | reverse complement strand
CGCCGTCCCTGCGCAGGCCTCAGGCCCAGGGGTTCGCGGCGCCGTAGGGCTCGACCGGCGTGATGGTCCCGTCGTCGGCGACCTGCAGCTCGGTCGTCTTCACCGAGCGCAGGTGGGTGCAGCCGTCGCTGGCCACCGAGTCGTGGAAGTAGAGGAACCACCGGTCGCCGACCCGGACGATCGAGTGCTGCGTGGTCCAGCCGACGACGGGGCGCAGCACCACCCCGGCGTAGGTGAACGGGCCGTAGGGGCTGTCGGACGAGCCGTAGCAGATCAGGTGCGACTCGCCGGTCGACCAGGACAGCCAGTACCGGCCCGCGTGCCGGTGCAGCCACGGCCCCTCGAAGTACCGCCGCGGGTCACCCTCGCGCAGCGGCTCGCCGGCCTCGTCCAGGATCGTGACCTCGCGCGTCGGCTCCGCCAGGCTCACCATGTCGTCCGCGAGGCGCGCGACGCGCGGGCCGAGCGCCGGCTCGCCGACCGCCGGCATGCCGCGGGTCTCGTCGCGCACGTCGTCCCGGTACTGCTGCAGCTGCCCGCCCCAGACGCCGCCGAAGTAGAGGTAGTAGGCGCCGTCGTCGTCGGCGAAGACCGCCGGGTCGATCGAGTAGGTGCCCGCGATCGGCTCGGGCTCGGCCACGAACGGCCCGGTCGGTGAGTCGGCGCGCGCCGCGCCGATGAGGAACCGCCCGTCCGCCGTCTTGGCGGGGAAGTACAGGTAGTACGTGCCGTCCCGCTCCGCGGCGTCCGGCGCCCAGAGCTGCCGCGCCGCCCACGGCACGTCCTCGAGCCGCAGGATCGGGCCGAGGTCCGTGGCAGGGGCGTCCGGCTGCTCCTGCACGAGCACGCGGTAGTCCGTCATGCCGAAGTGGTCGCCGCTGTCGCTGAACGGGATGCCGGCGTCGACGTCGTGCGAGCAGTAGACGTGCACCCTGCCGCCGAAGACGTGCGCGGACGGGTCGGCCAGGTGCGCGCGGGACAGCGGCGCGGCGACGGCGCGCGCCGCCCAGGCGGCGCCGTCGACCAGGGCGGGGTCGGCCTCCCCTGCGGGCGGGACGGGTGCGGTCATCGGGACTCCTCGGTTCGTGTGGCGGGTGGCGGGTGGTACGTCGTCGGTGGTGGGTGGTGGGTGGCCGCGCGGGCGCGGGCGTGCGGTCAGTGGTGCACGACGCCGTTCTCGTAGCAGAAGACGACGGCCTGGACGCGGTCGCGCACGCCGAGCTTGGCCAGCACGCGACCGACGTGCGTCTTCACCGTCGCCTCGGACAGGACCATCCGGTCGGCGATCTCGGCGTTCGACAGGCCCTCCGCCACGGCCTCGAGGACCTCGCGCTCGCGGGCCGTCAGCTCGGTGAGCCGCGGGTGCTCGGCGGCGTCGGTCGGCGCCTGCTCGGGCGTGGGCAGGCGCCCGGCGAACATCTCGAGCATCCGGCGGGTGATCCGCGGCGAGACCACCGCGTCGCCGGAGGCCACAGAGCGGATCGCGGCGACCAGCTCGGCGGGGCCGGCGTCCTTGAGGAGGAACCCGCTCGCGCCCGCGCGCAGGCCGGCGAAGGCGTACTCGTCCAGGTCGAACGTGGTGAGGATGAGCACCCGCGTGCCCGGGTGGTCCGCGACGATCCGCTCGGTCGCCTCGATGCCGTTCATCCCCGGCATCCGCACGTCCATGAGCACGACGTCGGGGCGCAGGGCCGCGACCTGCTCGACCGCGACGCGGCCGTCCCCGGCCTCTCCGACGACGACGAGGTCCGCCTCCGCCTCGAGCACCAGCCGGAACCCCATCCGGAGGAGGGCCTGGTCGTCGACCAGCAGCACGCTCGTCACGTCGCGTCCTTTCGTCGGGGGAGGGTGGCCCGCACGCGCCAGCCACCCTGCCAGGGGCCGGCGTCGACCGTGCCCCCGTAGACGGCCGCGCGCTCGCGCATGCCGATGATCCCGCGTCCGGCGCCCGGCGACGGACCGGTGGGGGTGAGGCCGCCGCGGCTGGCCACCTCGATGACCACGCCACCGTCGTCGGCGTCCAGCGACAGGTCGACCGTGCAGCCGGGGGCGTGCCGCAGCGCGTTGGTCAGGCTCTCCTGCACGATCCGGAAGACCGCGAGCTGGACGGTGGCGTCGCTGGGCAGCGGGCCGTCGAGCCCGCGCGTGCGCAGGGCGAGCCCGGCGGTCCGGAACCGCTCGACGAGGTCGTCGAGGTCGGTGCGGCCCGGCTGCGGCTCGAGCGGTGCGCCGTCGCGCTCGAGGACCCCCAGCACGCGGCGCATGTCGGCCAGGGCCGTGCGGCCGGTGTCGGAGAGCTCGGCGAGCGCGACGCGCGCCTTGTCCGGTGCGCGCCCCAGCGCGACGCCGGCGCCGTCCGCCAGGGCGATCATCACCGAGAGGCTGTGTGCGACGACGTCGTGCATCTCGCGCGAGATGAGCGCGCGCTCCTCCGCGCGGGCGAGCTCCGCGCGCTGCTCGCGGTCCCGGGCGAGAGCGTTGGCCCGCTCCACGAGGTCCGCGATGTGCTGGCGCCGGTTGCGCACGCTGGTGCCGATCGCCAGGGCGATGAGGATCATGACCGCGATGCCGGCGATCGAGGTGGGGCGGGGGTCGACCTCGGCGGCCTCGGCGGCGTCCGTCCCGACCTGGGCGACCTCCGAGCCCCAGGCGATGACGGCCAGCGTGGTGACCCCGAGGACGCCGACCACGGTGGCCCAGGCCACGGGCTGCGAGCGCGCCGCGGCGACGGCGTACACCGTGAAGGCGAGGCCCATCTCGAAGGCGCCCGTGGTCCCGGTCGTCGCGACCGTCACGACGACGCACGCGAGCATCGCCGTCGTCACGAGGAGGGGTGCGCGACGGCGCCAGAACAGCACGACGCTCCCCGCGACGGACGCGGCCAGGCCCGTGCCCAGGTGGGCGGAGGAGTCGCTGGGCGCCGCGGCGACGACCGTCAGCCCCCAGTACGCCGTGAACGCGAGGGCCACCAGGACGTCCATCGCGACGGGGTGACGGACGAAGTACCGCCGCACCGGGCCGAGGCGGCGGGCGGTGAGCTCGGTGAACGGTGCGGCGTCGGGCCCCACCGGGGGCGCGCCCGCGCCGGCGGTGGTGGGGCACGGCTCGCTCATCGGGCAAGCCTCCCATCCCGGCCCTTGCGGCAACACTTAACCACGCGGTTAAGTGTTGCCGTGACTCTCGCACCCGTCCTGGCGGCGCTCGCCGATGCGACGCGCCGCGACGTCGTCGAGCGGCTGGCCCGCGGCGAGGCCACGGTCGGCGCGCTGGCGGCGCCGTACGCGATGTCCTTGCCGGCCTTCACCAAGCACGTCTCGGTGCTGGTCGACGCCGGCCTCGTGGACCGTCGCAAGGTCGGCCGCACGGTCGTCTGCACGTTGCGGCCGCAGCCGCTGCAGGAGGTGGCGACATGGGTCGCCGACGTCACGTCGTACTGGACCGGAACGCTCGACCGGCTCGAGCGGATCCTGACCGAGGAGGACGCATGAGCGAGCACGTCCGGATCGAGCGCACGTTCGCGGCGAGCCCGGAGCGGCTCTACGCCGCCTGGACCGAGCCGGCCATCCTGAACCGCTGGTTCTGCCCCAACCCGGACGTGCCGCTCGAGGTCACGGCCGACGTCGTGGTGGGCGGCGCCTACCGGGTGGACATGGGCGACGGGCGATACGTCGCCGAGGGCGTCTACACCGCGCTCGAGCCGGGGCGCCTGGTGGAGCTCACGTGGCGCTGGACCACCGAGGACGGCGCCCCGACCAGCCGGGTGCGCGTCGAGCTCACGCCCGACGGCGCAGGCACGCGGCTGGTGCTCACGCACACCGACCTCGCCGACGCCGACGACGTCGCCGGCCACCGCGAGGGCTGGGAGCTGCAGCTCGGCCGGCTCGCCGCCCTGGGCTGACGGGGGAGCGCCGCGCGGCCGGCCGGCCCGCGTGGGACCGGTCGACCGCGCGGCGGCCGTCAGCATGCTCAGGCGTCCCTCCGGCGCAGGAGCACGACGGCTGCGGTGCCGAGCACCGCGACCCAGAGCGCCAGGACGCCGTAGCCCTGCCACGCGGCCAGGTGCGTCCCGTCCCGGGTCATGTCGATGGCCCGGAGCGTCGCGTCGTCGGACAGGATGCGGCTGCCCGCCGAGGCCGGCAGGTACGGTCCGACCACCTCGAAGAAGCGGACCGGCAGGGCGGCGACGACGTTCTCGATCACCAGCAGCAGGCCGAGGACGACGGCGAGCGCGCCGGCGGTGTGCCGCATCAGGGCGCCGACCGCGAGGGCGAACAGCGCGATGGTGGACAGGTAGAGCACGCAGCCGAGCAGCTGGCGCAGCGTCTGCCCGGAGCCCAGGTCGAGGGTCATGTCCATGCGCCCGAGGAACGGCAGCGCGGCCACCCACGACAGCGCGATCGACAGCACGGTCACGGCCGCGACGCTCGCGGCGAGGACGAGCGCCTTGGCGGCGAGCACGGGCGTGCGGCGGGGCACCGCCGTCAGGGAGGACCGGATCTGCCCCGTTCCGTACTCCCCGGTGATCGTGAGGATGGCGAGCACGACGACGACCAGCTGGCCGAACTGCGTGCCCGCGGTCACGGCGTCGGCGGCGGTGAAGTCCTCGTGCGACTCGAGCGTCGACATGCCCCAGGCGGACAGCACCGCGACACCCACCATGGCGACGAGCGTGAGCGGCAGGGTCCAGAGCGTGGCCCGCACGCTGCGGAACTTGATCCACTCCGAGGCGAGGACGCGACCGAACGTCACGCCGCCGCGCTCGCGGGTCGGCGCGGCGCCCAGGGCGACGGTGGCGGCGGTCATCGGTGGTTCCCTTCGGCGAGCGGGGCCCCGGCGGGGGCGGGGGTGACGGGCATCGAGTGGTACTCGACGTCGTCGGCGGTGAGCTGCATGTACGCGTCCTCGAGCGAGCCGCGCAGCGGGGTGAGCTCGTGCAGGACGATGCCGGCGGACGCGGCGGTCTCGCCGATGGCCTCCGGCGTCGTGCCGGTGACCTCCATGACGCCGGCCTCCACGGAGATGACGACCACGTCGGGCCCGCGCAGGCGCTCGGCCAGCGCCCCGGCCTGCGGCGAGCGGACGCGGACGGTGCTGCCCTCGGCGCGCGCGATGATCTCGGCCACGGGGGCGTCGGCGATCACGCGGCCGCGGCCGACGACGATGATGTGGTCGGCCGTCAGCGCCATCTCGCTCATGAGGTGCGAGGAGAGGAAGACGGTGCGGCCCTCGCCGGCGAGGTGCTTGACGAGGTTGCGGACCCACAGCACGCCTTCGGGGTCGAGACCGTTGACCGGCTCGTCGAGGATCAGCGTCTGCGGGTCGCCCAGCATGGCGGCCGCGATGCCGAGCCGCTGGCCCATGCCGAGCGAGAAGCCGCCGACGCGCTTGCGCGCCACGGTGCCCAGCCCGGTCATCTCGATCACCTCCGACACCCGCGAGCGTGGGATGCCGTGGGTGGCGGCGAGCGCGAGCAGGTGGTGGTAGGCGCTGCGGCCCGTGTGCACCGCCTTGGCGTCCAGCAGCGCGCCCACCTCCCGCAGCGGGGCGCGGTGCTCGGCGAACGGCCGTCCGTTGACGGTGACGGACCCGGCGGTGGGCCGGTCCAGCCCGACGATCATGCGCATCGTCGTGGACTTCCCGGCCCCGTTCGGGCCGAGGAACCCGGTCACCTTGCCCGGCTGCACCGTGAAGCCGATGCCGTCGACGGCGGTCGTCGAGCCGTAGCGCTTCACCAGCCCGTGTGCCTCGATCATGAGGTCTCCCTTCGGTCATCACGACCGTAGGGAGGCGGGGTGGTGCGGCGGGACACCCGAGCGAACGAGATCACAGGGGCGCCGCCCTACGCCGCAAGGATGATCACATCCCCCGATCGTCGCGCCCGCACCCCTGTCCCCACCCCCCGCCCGCACCCCCCACCCCCGCGCCCCCACCCCCCGCTCCCGCTCTCCGCAAAGCGAACGGGGTGGCGGTGAATGCCGGGTGGTGGCGAGGGACGCGCGTCAGCTCGGGATCGGGCAGGCCACGCCCGTCGAGTGCACCGGGCAGTAGCCGTGCGGCACCTTGTGCAGGTACTGCTGGTGGTAGTCCTCGGCGTAGTAGAAGGTGCCGGCGCCCGGGTCGGTCGCGCCGGCCACGCCCTGCACCGGGCGGATCTCGGTCGTCACCGCGCCGTACCCGTTCTCGCGCAGCCGGGCCGCGTAGAGGTCGCGGGTCGCCAGTGCGGCGGCCTCCTGCTCCGGCGTCGTCCAGTGGATCGCGGAGCGGTACTGGGTCCCGACGTCGTTGCCCTGGCGGAAGCCCTGGGTCGGGTCGTGCAGCTCCCAGAAGACCCGCAGCAGCTCCGCGTGCGGCAGGACGGCGGGGTCGTACGCCACGAGGACGGTCTCGGCGTGACCGGTGAAACCGGTGCAGACCTCCTCGTAGGTCGGGAACGCGGTGTACCCGCCCTGGTAGCCGGCCGCCGTCGTGACGACGCCGGGCAGCTGCCACAGCTCCTTCTCCGCGCCCCAGAAGCAGCCGAGCGCCAGGTGCAGCACCGCGGTGCCCGCCGGCCACGGCCCGGCCAGCGGGGTCCCCAGGACGGCGTGCCGCTCGGGGACGGTGTACGGGTAGCCGCTGCGTCCGGGCAGGGCGCGGTCGGGCGTGACCATGGACCGGGCGAGCGAGAACATCCGTGCCTCCTGGGTCGGGTAGGAGGTACAACGCGCGGGCGGCCGAGGGCTGTTCCCGCCGCGCGCCCTGCGGGCCGCCTGGGCGCGGGGGCTGCCCGCCCACGCGGCAGCTAGCCTGAGCGCGTGACGGACACCCAGGACTGGACGACCAGCGGCTTCGCCACGCGAGCCATCCACGCAGGGCAGGAGCCCGACGCCGGGACCGGCGCCGTGGTGACGCCCATCTACCAGGTCTCGACGTACAAGCAGGACGGCGTCGGCGGCCTGCGCGGCGGGTACGAGTACTCCCGCTCCGGCAACCCGACGCGCGCCGCGCTCGAGGAGGCGCTCGCGGCCGTCGAGGGCGGCGAGCGGGGCTTCGCGTTCGCGTCCGGCCTGGCCGCGGAGGACACGCTGCTGCGCGCGGTCCTGCGCCCCGGCGACCACGTCGTCATCCCCGACGACGCGTACGGCGGGACCTACCGGCTCGTCGCGCGGGTGTTCGGCCCGTGGGGCATCGAGCACACGCCCGTGGACCTGTCCGACGTCGACGCCGTCGCGGCCGCGGTGCAGCCGGGCCGGACCAAGGCGATCTGGGTCGAGACGCCCACCAACCCGCTGCTCGGCATCACCGACATCGGCGCGGTCTCCGCGATCGCCCGCGGGGCCGGGGCCGTGCTGGTCGTGGACAACACGTTCGCGACGCCGTACCTGCAGCGCCCGCTCGAGCACGGCGCGGACGTCGTCGTGCACTCGACGACCAAGTACATCGGGGGGCACAGCGACGTCGTCGGCGGCGCCGTGGTCGTGGGCGAGGGCACGCAGCTGCCCGTCGGTCTCGTCGGCCCCACCGGCACGACGGCGCTCGCCGACGCCGTGGCCTTCCACCAGAACTCCTCGGGCGCGGTCGCCGGGCCGTTCGACGCCTGGCTGACGCTGCGCGGCCTGAAGACCCTGGCGGTGCGGATGGACCGGCACTGCGCCAACGCCGCAGCGGTGGTCGCCTTCCTGCAGGAGCACCCGGGCGTCACGCAGGTGCTCTACCCGGGCCTGCCGACGCACCCGGGCCACGAGGTGGCCGCCCGGCAGATGAGCGGCTTCGGCGGCATGGTCGCGTTCCGCACCGGGAGTGCGGAGAAGGCCCTCGAGGTCTGCGCGCGGACGAAGGTCTTCGCGCTCGCGGAGTCGCTCGGCGGCGTGGAGTCGCTGATCGAGCACCCGGCGCGCATGACGCACGCCTCGGTCGCCGGCTCGGCGCTCGAGGTGCCCGACGACCTGGTCCGCATCTCCGTGGGCATCGAGGACGTCGCCGACCTCGTGGCCGACCTCGGTCAGGCCCTGGCATGAGGCGGCGCGCGACGCGGCGGGAGGAGCGGGCGGCCGTCCCGCACGTGCCGCCGTCCGCGGCCGACGCCGCGCGGGCGACCGACGGCGCCGGGTCGGGCG